>NZ_CAWNYS010000022.1:0-3708 GCF_963878295.1 Aeromonas sp. HMWF014
GACCATCGAGGGTGAGGCCGATCAGGTGGAGGGGCTCTTCCTCGCCTTCCACCATCTGGTCATCGATGCCGTCTCCTGGCGCATTCTGGCCGAGGATCTCGCCCGGGTGAGCAGGGGCGAGCCCCTGCCCGCCAAGGGCAGCAGCTATCGCCAGTGGGGTGAAGGGCTGGCCGCCTACGCCCTGCGCGAAGAGGATCAGCTGGCGTTCTGGCTGGCCCAGGGGGAGGGCAGCCAGCGAGGCCTGCTGGAAGCGCAGCGCGCCGAGGATGGCCGCGCCGCCGCCAGCTTGCTGCAACTGGACAAGGAGACCACGGCCCGCTTGATAGACCCGGCCAACCAGGCCTTCTTCACCCGGGTGCCCGACCTGCTGCTGGCCGCCCTGACCCGCACCCTGAGCGATCTCGGTTACGGTAGCCGGCACTGCGTGATGCTGGAGGGCCATGGCCGCGAAGCGATAGACGCCGAGCTCGATGTGAGCCGCACGTTGGGCTGGTTCACCAGTACCTATCCGCTGGCGCTGGCCGATGAGCAAGAGTGGGATGCGCTGGTGTGCGCCACCAAGGAGCGGCTGCGGGCCGTGCCGGACAAGGGGGTGGGCTTCAACGCCCTGCGTCTGCACCATCCCCGTGGCTGGGCGTTGCCCGAGGCCCTCATCGTCTTCAACTACCTGGGGGTCAGCCATCAGGCATCACGAGCGAAGGGTGCCGCAGGTCAGCCCTGGCAGCCTCTGCCCATGGCGCCAGGGGCGCCCACGTCGCCGGACAACTTGCCGCGCGAGCTCATCAGTCTGCACGGGGGCGTCTATGACGGCTGCCTCACTCTGCGCCAGGTCGGCGCCCTCAACCAGCAAGGGAGCGACGCCCTGATGGTGAGATTGGCGGCCAACCTGCGTGCTCTGGTGGATCACTGCTGTGGGGTGAGCGCCCCGCGCCATACCCCGAGCGACTTCCCGGGGCTTGGCCTCTCGCAAGCGGGGCTTGACAAGGTGCTGAGCGGGCGCGAGGTGGAGACACTGTTGCCCATGACGTCCTTGCAGCAGAGCATGCTCTATCACAGGACGCTGGCGCCTCGTGATACGGCTTACCACTTGCAGACCGAAATGGCGTATCGCCAGCCGCTGGACCTGGCGGTTTACCGCCAGGCCTGGCAGGCGCAGATCGCCCGCTGGCCGGCCCTGCGCAGCGAACTGGTGCTGGCGGATGGGGTGGCACTGCAGCGCATCCTGCGCCATGCCGAGCTGCCATTCCACTATCAGGATCTGGTGGGGGATGAGCAGGCCGAAGCGCGCATCGCGGCCTATCGCCAGCAGGATCTGGCCCGCCCGATCCCGCTGGAACAGGCTCCCTTGTTGCGGGTCGCCTGCTTCAAACTGGCGCCCGATCACCACAAGGTTATCTTCAGTGCCCACCATGGCGTGCTGGATGGCTGGAGTGGCCCTGTGCTGCTGGGCTCCCTGCATCGCTGCTACCAAGCCCTGATGAACGGCCTGCTGCCGCACGCCGAACCAGATGGGGCCTGGCTCGAGTTTGGCCGCCATATTGCCAGCCAAACCCGCGCCAGCGAGGCCTACTGGCAGGGGCGCGCCGAGCTGCTGGCCCGGCCCAATGATCTATCCCGCCTGTTCGGGGTGGCGCTGGAGCCGCAGCTGACACAGCATAAGCCTGCGGTGTGCGGCCAACCCCTGGCGCCACACGTGTCGGCTCAACTTGCGCTGCGCGCCCGCGCGCTGGGCGTGACCACCGGCTTGCTGGCCCAGTATGCCTGGCACCGCCTGCTGGCCCGCCGCTGTGGTGACGACATCACCCTGGTGGGCAACGTGACCCCGGGCCGGGATTTTCCCATCGAGGGGATCACCGAGAGTGTTGGCCTCTATATCAACAGCCTGCCGCTCGCCCTGGATTGGCGCAGCGAGGCGACCCTGGCCGAGCATATTGCCCGGCTGCAGTCGGACCTGATGGCACTCAATGAGCACGGTACCCAGTCGCTTGCAGCGCTGACGCAGGGCAGGGCCCGCCTGTTCCAGAGCTTGTTCGTGTTCGAAAACTACCCTGTGCCGGCGCAGCCGGAGCAGCCCGAGCAGCCCGAGCCCCATCAACTGGTGCCGCACTTCGGCGCCGTGGTGGAGAAGGTAGAACTGCCGCTCTCCCTGGTGGTGAATGCCCGAGGGGGCCAGCTCAGCCTGCGCCTCGAATTCGACGGGGATCTGATCCCCATGGCGCAGGCAGACGCTGTGCTGGCCGCCTGGCTGGCTGAACTCGGCTGGCTGGCGGGGGCGAACCTTGCGCTGCCGGCCAGACCTGATGAGATGAGCCTGCCTGCCCCTGTGGCAGGGCGCTCCGCCGCGCCAGTCGCCAAGCCCTGTCCGCCTGCGGCCCGTCCGCTGGTGGCCCTGTGGGAGCGGCAATGCGGCGTGCCCGGTGTCTGGCAGCAGACCCTGTGTGAACTTGGGGTGGATTCGGTGCAACAGCTCGCCCTGCTGGCGGCCCTCAATACCGCCTTTGCTGGCGAGCGTGCGCCACTCACCCTGCGAGATCTCAAGGCCCACCCGTCCCCCAGTCGGCTCTATCAGCACTGGCTGGTGCGGCTGCCCGAGGAGGTGCTATGAGTGCCCTGAACCAGGTTGACCAACCTTTCGTCAAACAGAAAGCCAATCGGGCGGTGGGCTCGCCGCAAGGCAGGCTGGCCACCGAGCAGACCCTGAGCTCGCGCCTGGCCAATTGCCTCGCCGCCACCCCGCTGGCCCCCGCCATCGGCATGGGCGGGGTCGGTATGAGTGAGCAAGGCCCCGATGCCTGGCTTAACTATGGCGAACTCAACCAGCGGGTCGGTCAGATCGCCGCCCGCCTGAAGGGGTTGGCGGTGGGAGAGCGGGTCGGCCTCTATCTGGAGAGAGGCCCGGATCTGGTGGCCAGCGTGCTGGCCTGCCTGCGGCTTGGCCTCACCTTTGTGCCGCTTGAGCCGGATTTTCCGGTGGAGCGGCTGCAGGGCATCGCCCGTCAGGCCCATCTCTCGGCGGTGATCTGCGATGGGCATAGGGCGGTGCCAGCCTGCGGCTGTCCGCTGCGCTCCCTCGCCGGTCTGGGTCACGCGGAGGTTGAGTGGCCCAGGGTGGACGATGCGCTGGCGGCTTACATGATGTTTACCTCGGGCTCCACTGGCGAGCCCAAAGGGGTGGTCATCAGCCGGCGGGCCCTGCTCTGCTTCCTCGACGGGATCCGCGAGCGGCTCGGGCTCTCGCCGAACTGCCACTGGCTCTTTATTACCACGCCAGCCTTCGATATTTCGCTGCTGGAGATGCTGGGGCCGCTCTGGGGCGGTGGTCGGCTGACGGTGGCTGGCAGCCAGCACAACAAGGATCCCCTGGGAATGATGGCGTTGCTCGAGGCCGACCCTTCCATCAACTGGTTGCAGGCCACGCCAGCCTGCTGGCGCATGCTGCTCAAAGCAGGCTGGCAGGGGGACGCGCGCCTCACCGCCCTGTGTGGCGGCGAGGCGCTGGATTCGGGATTGGCCGAGCAGCTCTGCGGCTGCACCAAACGGCTGTGGAACTGCTACGGGCCGACCGAGGCCACCGTCTGGTCCCTGGTGAGCGAGGTGCGCTGGCCTCCACCCAATGGGCAGATCACCATCAGCCACAGCCTGCCCGGCTACCGCCACTGGGTGCTGGACGAGGCGGGGTTGCCGGTATCTGAGGGGGAGTGTGGGGAG
>NZ_CAWNYS010000023.1:0-4550 GCF_963878295.1 Aeromonas sp. HMWF014
GCCGCTGGTGAGCCATTTGTTCCACTCGGGCTTGGCCTTGGCCGGAAACTGCACCCGACCATAGAGGGCGAGCGGCAAGTATTCCGGCATGAACTCCAGCATGCTCATGTCGGCCAGCAGCAGGGTCTTCATCTGGCTGGTGAACTGCTCCAGTGCCTTGGGCTGATCCTGATCCCGGTAGGATTCGATGTTTTCGCTGGCATCACTCATCAGCGCTTTGATGCGCGCCTGATCCCATTTTTTTTGCATAGTGGCTCTTCTTTCTTGCGTCGGCATCAGGGGTAGAACTGATCCCACATCTCCTGCATGGCAGCAGCGGGATCGGTCACGATAACGTTGTTGAAATCTTTGATAAAGGCGGTCCGCTGTTTCGGGTCTGACAGCACTTCATAGGCCTGCTTTACCTGGTGCAGCTTGATGGCTGCCAGCTCTCGCTCTTCTTCGCTCGCCCCCAACAGCTTATCGGGGTGGTACTGGTTCGACAGCCGGCGATAGGCTTTTTTGATGTCATTTTCGTTGGCATTGGACTTGACGCCCAGCACCCGAAAGTAGTTGTTCATGGCAGATCCTGCATCACTGGCATCATCGGATTCACACTGCGGATGCCTGATGGTGGAGCGTAAGAAACCAGGCACGGCAAAAACCCGTCATTTTAACGGAAACAGGCCAACTCCGCCATGAATAGGAGGCGATATGGCAAGCAAGTTGCTAATGCGAGTTAAGTTCCGATCGCTGCCATTTTGGCAAGAAGAGGGAATGAGATGTGTGATCAAGGTTAAAAAACGCCCGGCAGGCCGGGCGTTGGGTCATGTGAACCGGGTGACTCCGTCAGTCGCGGTCAATGCCCCGGCGCTGCCAGCTTGCGACCCAGCGGGCGGTCGATCCCCCAGGGGCCACAACCCTGCACCACCAGCAAGATGCACAGCAATATATAGACAGACTCGGGCAGATAGAGCAGCCAGCTATACCATTCGAGCCCGGTCACGTTGGCGGGGATCTGGTGCAGACCTATGGTCACCAGGGCAACCGTGTTGATGACCAGCAGTGCCAGCGCAGACAACCGGGTTAACAGACCGAGAGTCAGCAGCATGCCAAACAGGGTTTCACAGGTTGCAACAAAGATTGCCATCAAGGCCGGGTAGGGGAGACCTGCAGCGATCATGGTATGCAACATGGCCTCTTGGTTAGCGGGTTGAATCAATTTATTCAGGCCAGATGCAAAGAAAAACAGACCAAAGGAGATCCGGATCAGTGCCAGCGGCCAGAAATAGCGACCGCTTCGGGTCGACAGCAAACATGTGATGAGGGATTTCATTACCACTCCTGTTCTTTTATAAGCATGTGAGCTTGAGCGCTGATGCGGCGGCGGGCGTTGCCCCGCTCGCTTGGGCAAAAGTCACTGCTATCTCGATAATGTTTGGCGCCCTTTTCCCAAGGGACAGGGCGCCAGCGTTGTCGCCAGTCGGGTCGATTCAGCTAAAGCGGGCCCATGCCAGGCGCATTTTGAGACCCAGTCCCGAACTCCAGCCTGTTGTCGTGCTGACCACCTTGCCGTCCTTGACGATGAGGAAGCTGGGAGTGACGCTCACTTGCCAGCGGGCGGCGAGGTTGCCCTGTTCATCGTTATAGGTCGGAAAGGTCAGCCCCTTCCTGGTCATCCCTTGCTGCAACTGGATAGAGTTGCCAGAGCGCAGCGCGACCGTCAGCACGTTCTCACCCTCTTGCCAGAGCTGTTCCACCGTCGGGGTGGTGAAGCGGCAGACGCCGCACCAGCTGGCCCAGTAGTAGACCAGCAGCGGCTTGTCCCGGCTCATGGCCAGCAGGTCGGCTGTGGTGCCATCTTGCAGAATGAGGGTGGGCAGCGGGCCGTCTTCTGGTAGTGCCGGGCTGCGCCAGAAGTCCAGTGCCGTCGAGATGACCAGCGCCATCAGCAGCAGCCAGAGTGCCTCTTTACCCCAGCGTCGCCAGCGGGGTTGGGGGGCGATTGTCTCTGTCATGGTTTACCCCTGTTTGGCCAGTTCGGCTTGCACGATTTGCTCCAGCTCCTCATAGGGGATGGCGCCCGACACCAGCTGGTTGCCGACAAGGGTCGCCGGTGTGCCCTGCACCCCCAGAAGCGTGCCGATGCGAAGGCTGTTGCGCAGCTCCTCGGTGGCCTTGGCGTCGGGCTTGAGCGCGGTATTGCCGGTGGCCGCCAGCGCCTTGTTGATATCCGCCTCGGTCAGCATTCCCTGCTTGCTCATCAGCTTGTCGTGCAGGGTGAGGAAGCGGGCAGGATCTTGCTGCCACAGCGTCAGGCTGTACTGGGCCGCCTTGGCAGAGGTCTGCCCCTTGAACGGCAGCAGCTTGATCACCAGCCCCAGATCGTCCGGATGGGCCTTGAGCAGCTGGGTCAGATGAGGATCGAACTGTTTGCAGTAGGGGCAGTTGTAGTCGGTGAACAGTACCAGCGTCAGCTTGGGGTTCTTGGCACCGAGGCGTGGGCTGGTCGCGCTGTTGAACAGCACATCCTGATTGCCCTTGATGAAGTCGCCGAGCTGCGCCTGTTGGGCCGCTGCATTCTGCTTCTCCCAGGATTCGGCTGCTTCGTCGAGGATCTTGGGGTTGGCCACCAGAGTCTCGCGAATGAGCTCCTTGATACGCGCCTCCTGTTCCGGGGTGAAGGGGGCGGCGTGCAGGGCCGGAGCCAGCAGGGCGGCAGAGAGGGAGGCCAGCAGGGGCAGGGTATACAGGGTCGGTTTCATTTCGTGTCTCCTTGAGAAGTGGCAATGCCTGCTTGCGCCAGGGTGGCAAGCAGAGTCGGTCGGTCCAGCAGGGGCGAGAGGATCTCGCCACCCTGCAGGCCGGGCCCGTAGATCTGGTTGAAGGGAATGGCCACGCTGCCACGCTGGCGCAAGAAGTCAGCGATGCTGGCAGAGGGGCGGCTCCAGTCCCCGCGCAGGGCCACCACGTCGGGGGCGCTCAGGGCTTTTTGCACATCATCTCGCAGCAGCACGTTGAATTTGTTGGCTTTACAGGTAATGCACCAGTCGGCGGTGACATCGACAAAGACCCGTTTGTTCTGCGCCAGCGCGTCCTGGATGGCTTGCTCCGACAAGGGCTGCCAGTTGACGGTATCTCGCTGGGGTTTTCCTTCCATCGTAAAGGCGCCGCCCAGCAGCAGGGCTCCACCCAGTAGACAGGTGAGGGCCAGTCCCAGGGTCACACCCCGTATGCCATGACGCCACACGACGGCCAGCAGCAGGGTGGCCAGCATCAGCGCCATCAGGATCAGCATCCAGAATTGGCCGACATGGTTGCCGAGCAGACTGAGCAGCCAAAGGCTGGAGCCCAGCATCATCAGACCGAGCAGAATACGCAGGCGCCCCATCCAGCGGCCCGGCTTCGGCAGCCAGAGCGCAAGGCGGGGGAAGGCGGCGATCAGCAGCCAGGGCAGGCTCATGCCAAGGCCAAGCGCGGTGAAGATGAGCCAGAGCTGACCGAGCGGTGCCCCGAGCGCAAAGGCGACCGCAGTGCCGAGGAAGGGCGCCGAGCAGGGTGTGGCCAGCAGGGTAGCAAAGCACCCTTGCAGAAAGTGACCGCCCAGGCTGTTGCCACCCGTGGTGGCGAGACGGGTATTGAGGTTGCTCGGCAGCCTTAACTCGAACAGCCCCAGCAAGTTGGCACAAAACAGCAGGGTCACCACCACCATGAAGCCGATAAACCAGACGCTCTGGAACTGGATGCCCCAACCGACCGCTCCCTGGGTGGCGCGCAGCAGTGTGCTCATCAGTGCCAGCGCCCAGAAAGAGACCAGGATGCCAGCACTGGCCGCCAGAAATTGCAGACGAACCGGGCGGCGCTCACGGGTTGTTAGCTGCAATACCGACCCCAGTTTGAGTGCCAGCACCGGCAGCACGCAGGGCATCAGATTGAGGATAAGGCCACCCAGCAGGGCGGCGCCCAGCAGCCAGAACAGCGAGTGGCCCTGACTCGGCAGGGTCAGCGGGTCACCTATGCTGAGCTCGCTCTGCCAGGCTTGTTCACCGTTGGCCAGTACAAACCCGAGTTGTTGGGCGCGAATGTCGGGCGCATCGCCCTGCCAGCCATCGCTGACCGGAATGCGGGCGATCAGGGTGTTGCCTTGTACCTCCAGCTCGGGTTTGCCAAATTCGGCACCCTCCAGCCGCTGGAGGAAAATCTTCGGATCCTGCCAGCCTTGCGGGTTGTCGGCGGTCAATTGCAGCTGGTTTTGCTGATAACCAGCCTTGAGGGTGACGGTGCCCGGCATGGCTTGTGGCAGCTTGCTCATCGCCTGGGCGTAGGCAAAGTCGAACCCTTCTGGCGTAGTGCCATCGACTGCGAGGGTAAAGGGGTAGTCGGTCAGGATGCAGACGTTGCTGCAAGTCGAAAGGCGCAGTGTGCCCGTCAGCGCCTCGCGGCGGCTGTGGGTCAGGCTGATGGGGAGGCTGACGGCTTGCCGATAGCCCTGGGCCGAGATGCCGCTGACGTCAAATCGCTCCGGCACGGGCCAGTACCACTGCTGCGCGGGTTGAGGGTCATCCCAGAAT
>NZ_CAWNYS010000024.1:0-1448 GCF_963878295.1 Aeromonas sp. HMWF014
TCTTAAGTTAAGAGGGGCGAAGTGTCTGGATCTTCAAGGGGCCAATCTAGGCCCCTTGAGGATCCAGACACTTCACCCCTCTTAACTTAAGAGGTAGTCTTGAATGACTAGACCACTACACATCCATGCCTCCAGAATGCAAAAAACCCTGCAACGAGGCAGGGTTTCAGTATTTTTTCAACTTCGCACTCAGGGTAGCGACTCTCCCTTGTTTCAACTTCGCACTTAGGGTAGCGACTCTCCCTATGTCTTGATTTTATGACAAGGTGAAGCCGCTAGTCAACATTATTACAGGCATAACCAGCATTGAGCACTCATTTGATATGTTATTTTTGGATCTCTTTGCACTCAAATTTTGGAGGTGTTTTCCAACCTGTAACGCGCCCGCTGCGTTTGTTGATCCTGCGGTATTCATTCCCCAACAGGATTTCCCATTCAGAGCCGTTCTCCGATAGAACCTGAAAAGTAGTCCCAAACTCAATGCCTAAACCTGGTTCAGTACAGACTAACTCGGCCATCAGCCCTCCTCAATGCAGGGGCATTCTGCTGTGAATCTTCCACTCAAAGCGACAGTTTGGAGTAGGATAGCTCATGAAAGGTCGTGTTTGTACAATGAGGAATGCTACATGATGCCCTATGCAACCTATCATCCTGGTAGTGACGCAGCTACTGCGAGCTTTCTCCTGGAAGCTCTTGGTATTCCTCGTGACCCACTAGGAGCACATCTATGGATCGTGGCTGGCGTATCACCGGACATACTCTATCGGCTCGCTGAATTGATGAAGACTGATGTGGGGATGGTTTGCCAGTGGGCTTGTATTAGCCGGAGTACACTGGCCCGCAAGCTGCGGATTGCAGCCCCCCTATCAATATCGCAGGGTGCCAGGGTATATGGAGCTGCACAGGCCCTCGATGCGGTACTCCTCTTCCACAGGAACGATACCGTCAAGGGTGTGTCATGGTTAACCCGCCCAGCCTGGGGCCTCGGTGGAGTCGCTCCAGCAACATTGTTGACTACAGATATGGGGGTTCAGGCAGTTATCCATTTGGTGGGGCGGATTCAGCATGGGGTGTGCCTATAAATTTAGGCCGCCTGCGCGGCCTCATTTTTCAGTTCAAAACATAACGTTAATAAATATGGCATTGTGCATCTTATTTATCAGATATGACTACTCGACATCAATAATAGATGTTTTTGATAAGATGTTGTTGGGTTGTTGCGAAAATGGCTTTTTGTTGTTTTCATTTGCATGTTGGTGCTTTCATACTCTATTGATTTTTATGTGATTAATGTCACGGTCTCAACTGTAGACATATAAAAGAAGAGTATGAGATATTGTGCTGAGCAGGTGCACTTCGCCTGTTTGTTGTTGTTCTTTAAAAAGCCGCACGCAACCACTGGAAATCGATGCCCTAACAGGCGATCCTTCGGGATCATGACCGGCCCC
>NZ_CAWNYS010000025.1:0-5720 GCF_963878295.1 Aeromonas sp. HMWF014
GTCTCTGAGTCCGGGGGCCAGTAACACCCGGACTTTACCCCGGAAACCCGAGGTAATCATCCGCACCTCGATACTCAATCGTTCCCTCTCTCTTTGGCTAGCTTTAGCCAAATTGCCTTAAGCTCCTGATTTTTCTCTGTTTGAGCTTCAGCGGTTGCAATAATTTCAATTGGATCCCTCTTTAGGGCAATAGCCAACCTTAGGCACTTGTCTTTCCCGAGTACCTGCCCGTTTCTAACCTTTGTCATCGACTGCCTTGGTACCCCGAGAAACTTTGCAGCAGCGTAATCGCTTGGCAGGTTCATCTTGTCCTTTAGCTCATCAATGTAAGAGTCAAACCATCTCATTTTTCAACCACTTATCCAAACCTCGCTCAAGTATCCCTCATAGTAACCTCATCAGCCACGTAACTTTATTATTGACAGTAACCACGCTCAGTTCTACAGTAACTTTGCACGGTTACTAAAAAAACAACTTCGGGATAAACACATGTTTTTTGACTGGCTGACCATAGAACAGGATTTCGGGTTTCAGCTTCCATTGCTTGATGGGGGCGCATATGCCCGAGTTGTGATAGAGGAGGGGGAGATTGTGGAAACCGGTTCGCTCTGCGCCCCTGCGTTCTCGCACAAGGGTTCTTTCTGTGACAGTGTTCTTATTAAGGTGAACGGTTCATCTGTTCGCATGTCAGGCAACCCAAGCCGCTGGGGTCGCCTTGATAACCTGTGGGGCCACCGTTCTGTTGACGCTTGCGTTGCTGTTTACAATTCCATCCTCCGTGATATTTACGGTCACTGTGACCAGATACCCCAATTCACCAAATGCACAAAGGTGTTTTATGCGCAAGGCTCAGCCTGTGAACATATTGGCGCTGACGGTGCCATTCTTCGAGAGTTACACGTCACTGAAAATATTTCTGTCGGCGCTGGTAATGAGCGTGACTATATTAGCGGCCTGTCCACTCTTCGTTATCGCCATTCTATTCCTAGACTCCATACTGATGGTAATTCGGTTGATTGGCTTTCCAAATTAGGTAATGCCGCCCTCATTTACCCAACCGTCTATAACAAGGCATACGAATTAGAGTTACATTCCCTCGGGAAAATCGCCCGTAACTTTGGTGATGATTCCGACGAAATGCGCCATATTCAAAGCCTGATAGGTCATTGCCGCTCTGTTGGCATTGTCCGCTTCGAACTGAAACTTAAAAATAGATATTTACAACGTAACAATATGCAATATTGGGGACTGTCTGATTTGTCCCCCCTTGAACCACTGATGACTGAATTTACCAACATCGACCAAAAATTGAGCGTGACATCTATGGACTTTGAAACCATCGCCGAACGGCTTATAACGCTGGGCATTGTGGATACCACTCGCGCAGCCAACACAACCTCCATGTATGCCCTTCAATGGATGCATGGTCAAAACTTTGATTTTTCCAAAACTCAAATCCAAACGCATCGAGCACGTTTACGCAAACTTGGCATCGACATTGCCACCAAATGCAATATCAGCAAATTCAGCCCGATATTCGTTACCGCTCGCCGTGAGGTTAAATCTAATATTGCGACCCCGCCGAGCTGGTACGTAATGCCGCAAACCCAACTTAGGGCAGTAGCATGATGAATTATCGTGGTACCCCTTGCATCTGGCAGATTATAAAGCGCATACCTCAGCCTGTTGCGGTTCGTAATTTTCGCTTTCGTTCAATGGACAGAACCGCTCATTTTCGCGCTTTGTATTCAGAAACAAAGCATTCCGAATGCTTACCTTTTTGAGAGGGCGGTAGCATTATGAAAATCATTGTGTGCTTTGCCTTTTGCCTTCTTTTTATTGCAGCCCTTAGCGCCCATCAATATTCATTGATTGAGCGCTCCATATACAATCATTGCGGGGTTTCTTTAAAATGACTAAATATTGCAAATGCTGCCACCTCCTGATAATCGGTAACAGTTACGAATATTGCTTTCGTCAATCCTGTGTCGATATTCGCGCTGCCGCTGAAATGCAAAAGCATATTGATGAGCACGGTAAATACATTCTCCAATGGGAAACCTTTGACGCTAAATCAGAGATTCGCCGTTTTAATGACGAGGGTGAGTGTTATTACCACGCTTCATTAATCCGCGAGCAAGTCGCTGACTTGTTCGTAATACACCCAGACGGCTCGCCCGTTGAAATACGCCAATAAAGGTATCCGCATATGAAAATCGAAATTGTATCTGACAAAGTGACCACTAAATCCGGCATTTCTCAGCGCACCCAGAAGCCGTACACCATCAATAAGCAAGAGGGTTTCTTCTTCGCTGAGGGTGCCAAATATCCCGTTCGTTTCGAGTTCAACCTGGCTGACGGTGCAACCGCCTTTGCACCCGGCATGTACAAGCTCGATGAATCCAATTTCTACGTCGACCGCTTTGGTGCTCTGTCGCTCTCCGGTCAGCTCGTTCTGCTGCCCTTGAATGCCAGTCAGCCCGCTTCGCGCGTTGCCTGATTTACCTGTTTCCTGCTCTCGGTCAGGGCAGGGGACTTAACCAACCCAATAGGGAGATACGACCATGAAAAATCAAGCCACTGCTCTGCTGAACAAACTGGGTGTCGCCGCTGCTGTTGTTGTTGCCTCTGCATCCCCTGCGTTCGCGGCTGTTGATGCCGCCGTTACCACCAAGCTGACCGAGGCTGGCACTGATGCCGCCGTAATCGGTGGCGCTGTACTGGTGCTTATCATCGGCATTGCCGCATTTAAGTTCATGCGCCGCGCCGTTTAACCACTCGGGGGTCTCCATGGCATACCAATACAAAGGGGTTTGCTATGGCGACCCCTCCTCACTCTTAACAGCGATGGCCTCTGATATGTCAGGGGTTTCTATTTCCACTAATGGCAGTCCCGTTTATTACCAAACCTCTGTTCAGGCTGACCAGCTTGTTACTACCTCAACTACCGGATTTTCGGTAACTGTTACTCCAGAATTACACCCGTGTCAGCTTGTTACCCTTGAGGATGCCGCTGTTTATAACGGTTATGTCATTTTACTATGGGCCACTGCGTTCGCTTATGTCGCGCTGTCTCGCTCCGTTAATTCAGGGGGTTAACATGACCATTCAAGCCATTTATTTAACTATCGGCCTCCTTGGTGCGGCCTCTATTATCTTCTGGAGGATGTAATGCGTATATTTATTTTCCTCCTGTTCATTTGCCCATCTGCCTTTGCTGCATATACAACAATGACCATTGAAGGTGTTAAACAAGCTAATGGCGTTTGGACTGCTGCCGGCGTGATGGATACCCAAGGCTTTGTTAGAACTACTGGCGCCGTTACTGTTTATGGTACCACTCGTAATTTACCTGTTTCACTAGCCGCTGACATTGCCGCCTCATCCGCCCTTGTCAGGGGTGCCGTTCGAATTTCCGGCCCAGTTGCCCTTGCTCTTGCCGCTTACGATTTATATGAATGGGCTACATCAGGCGATATAGATGCTTCTGCTAATGGTCAGTGGGTTGATTCAGACCCCTCCGTTTATGAGTTCGGTTCTTTTTTTTCTACCGTTTCTAACCCTCCTTTTAGCGCCTCAAACCCTGAGTCTTCCGCCAATGCCTATTTTAATCGAAATGAAGTTGGCGTCTACGCCCCTGCAAAGTGTGTTGTTTCTAGCGCAAATGCTTTCCTTTGTGAGAGTTACCCATTCATTAACCCTAATGCAAAGGTGAGAATTAACTCTCAAAAACAAAAGTGCACTGCCTCTCAAATAAATACAATCAAGTCATGTGGTGACGTTGTTTACTCCACCGATTCATCTTTCCTTAAACTTCCAGCACTCACAATCCCTCTGATTATTTCAGGTTTTACCAAACTTCCTTCTTTGCTCGGCCAGCCAACACCCATTAAGGGTAGCCACTTTACTCCTTTCTCAGAGTGGATGAGTGAGCCATATTTTAAGAACGGCAATTGGTATCGCGATAGGATGGATGTTTCCCCAGCCCCGACAGCTTCACAACCTACTCGTGTTCGTGTTGACGTTGGTCCCATTAAAATTCAAGGCGCAACAGACCCTCAGACCGTCCCTAACACTGGAACCGCTGGCGGAAGCCAACCCAAAGAAGAACCTTCATTTTGTGAGGCCAATCCTCAATCTATTGCTTGCGCTGAATTAGGCACCCTTGAGCCAGAACCCTTTAACCCTATTGAGAAGCCATTTCAAATAACCCCTCAATCACCTTGGGGCTCTGGTGATGCTCAATGCCCAGCCCCCAAGGTTATTAACCTTCATTCTGGCGGTTTTGCCACTATGTCATATCAACCTGCCTGTGATTTCTTTCGAGGTGTGCGGCCCGTTATTATTGCGCTTGCCTTCATTGCTGCGCTTTATATTGCTCTTGGAATACCAGTAGGGAAGGGGGATTAAATGCCAATTGCAGCTTTTTTAATGTCAATCGCTTCGCCGATTGTTATTCGCGTCTTGATACAACTCGGCATCGGGATTGTCTCTTATGTCGGGGTCGAGGCTGCCGTTAATCAGCTTATTTCCCTTGCTCAAAACCAGTGGGCTGGCTTGCCCGCTACCGTTCTCCAGTTCATGGCCATTGCCGGTATCAATACCGCGCTCGGTATCATTGCTGGGGGCATCACTGCTCGACTGTCCATGATGGTCTTTAAGAGGTTCACACTGAAATGATTACTTTAATCACAGGCGTTCCAGGTGCTGGTAAAACCCTCTATGCCGTTGATCAAATTTTGATACCCGAGAGTAAAACCGAGCGCCCGCTTTACATTGATGGCATCCCAGATTTGATGATTCGCCATGAACCATCCCCAGACCCGCTCAAATGGCCTGATTGGGCACCCGAAGGGGCTCATATTGTCATTGATGAAGTCCAGCGTATATGGCGTCCAGAGGCCGCTGGCAAGGCCATACCCGAGTCTATCGCCCAACTTGAAACCCATCGTCACAGGGGCCTTGATTTCACCATCATGACCCAGCATCCGAGCTTGCTCCATGCCAACGTCAGAAAACTTGTGGGGCGTCATATCCATGTTCGTCGAACACCGCTTGGTGTTTACGTCTATGAGTATTCAGAGTGTGTTAGCAGTCCCGACACGGCCTATAAAAATGCACTCACAAAGGTTCGCTGGCCTCACCCCAAGCGCACTTTTGGCGTATATAAAAGCGCCTCCATTCATCAGAAGGTTAAATACCGGATACCTCGCGCCCTTATTGTGCTTTCTGTCTGCGTTGCGCTGATTGCCTTGCTTGGTGGCCGTCTCTATTACCGCATTTTTGGCGAGACTGATAAGCCGGTTCCTGCTCCTACTACGGCCCAAGCTTCACCATCCTCCCAGCCTGCGCAACCCAACCCAACCCCAATAGAGGAGGAGCCCGATATTCGGGAACAGTTCATCCCGCGCATTCATGGCGAGCCAGAAACAGCGCCAGCCTATGACCATCTTCGTGTGGTTGTCACAATGCCCGTTGTTGCTGCCTGTATTGCTGATGATGACCGTTGCTGGTGTTACACCCAGCAGATGACCAAAGTTGATATGTCTGAGGCTCAGTGCCGTGAACACGTTCAGCGTGGAGAGTTCGACCCTTACCGTGATGCGACGGAGGAGCGCGCGGTAAGGGGCGACCTAACAGCAGTCGATAAAACGCAAAGCTAGACTCCCGTTATCTCTCATTCAGAGCCTGATGCCGATATATGTACTTATCGGCATCAA
>NZ_CAWNYS010000026.1:0-7387 GCF_963878295.1 Aeromonas sp. HMWF014
GCTTCGCGCTGTTGATGCCGCTCGCTTCAGCGGGACTGGGATTGGCAGCTGGCCAGCTGATGGGGCTCTCCCTCGGCGGCCTGACCCTGCTGGCCACCCTGGCGGCCAGCGCCTCCTATATCGCCGTGCCGGCCACCATGCGTATCGCCCTGCCACAAGCCAACCCGGGGTTGTCCCTCAGCGCCGTGCTGGGGGTCACCTTCCCGTTCAACATCATGCTGGGGATCCCGCTCTACCACAGCTGGGCCCGCCACTTCACGGAGTAGCCACATGCAGACCGAGACACGCACCCTGCTAACCGTTATCACGGAAGCAAATCTGGAGCCTACCCTGCTGCGCACCCTCACCCGCGAGGGGCTGCGCGGCTACACCATCACCGATGCCCGCGGCCGGGGTGATCATGGCGAGCGCAACGCCAGCTGGAGCGAGAGCGGCAACATCCGGCTGGAGGCGATCTGCAGCCGTGAGCAGGCGGAGCGGCTGCTGGCCCACCTGCAGAGTCGCTACTACCCCGACTACGCCATGATCGCCTTTCTGCAACCGGTCGACATCGTGCGACCCGAGAAATTCTGAGCCGGCTTGCCGGCTCTTTTTGTTTACCAAAAGCAAACGTTTAACAGCAAGGAACCAACAAACATGAACACCCCTCCCCTGATTGGCCTGGTGATGGGCTCCGACTCCGACTGGCCCGTGATGCAGGCCGCAGCCCGCATCCTCAAGGAGCACGGTGTGCCCTACGAGGCGCGCGTGGTGTCTGCCCATCGCACGCCGGATCTGCTGTTCGAATATGCCGCCAGTGCCCGCGAACGCGGTCTGCGTGCCATCATCGCCGGGGCCGGTGGCGCCGCCCACCTGCCGGGTATGGTCGCCGCCAAGACCACGCTGCCAGTGCTGGGCGTCCCCGTTCCCTCGCGTCAGCTCAAGGGGATGGACTCGCTGCTCTCCATTGTGCAGATGCCCAAAGGGGTGCCGGTCGCTACCTTCGCCATCGGCGAGGCGGGGGCAGCCAACGCCGGACTGTTCGCGGTCTCCCTGCTGTCGGTCGCCCGGGACGAGGAGGCTCCCCGCTACCAGCAACAGCTCGACGACTTCCGTGCCAACGAGCGTGACCGGGTGCTGGCGCTGCAACTGGAGGAGCCGACATGATAGTGCCACCCGCCACCCTCGGTATGCTCGGCGGCGGCCAGCTTGGCCGCTACTTCGTGATGGCCGCCCACCGCCTCGGCTACAAGATGGTGGTACTGGATCCCGACCCGGCCAGCATCGCCGGTGCCGCCGCCGATCACCATATTGTCGCCTCCTATGACGACCAAACGGCCCTGCACGATCTGGCCAGCCGCTGCGCCGCCATCACTTGCGAGTTCGAGAACGTACCCGCCGCCACCCTCGCACTGCTGGAGCAACGCAAGCCGGTGCGGCCAGCCGCCAGCGCAGTGCGTATCTGTCAGGATCGCCGCGAGGAGAAAGCTTTTCTGCACGGAGCAGACATCCCGGTTGCCCCCTATCTGGCGCTGCTGGCGGAAGATACCATCCCCGCACAGGCCAGCGAACTCTTCCCCGCCATCCTCAAGACTGCCCGCGAGGGGTATGACGGCAAGGGGCAGTGGCAGGTAAACAATCTGGACGAACTGGCGACGGCGCGGGCAGGCAGTGGCGTGCCCTGCGTGCTGGAAAAGCGGCTGGCGCTGGAGGGGGAATTTGCCCTGACCCTGGCCCGCAGCCCAAGCGGCGCCATCAGCGCCCTGCCACTGGTGCAGAACTGGCACAGCGGCGGCATTCTCGACCAGACTCGCTCACCGGCCAATGCGCCGGCGCTGGAGAGTGAGGCCAAGCGCATTGCCGAACATCTCATCGCCGCCCTCGACTACGTGGGGGTACTGACGGTGGAGTTCTTCCTGGTGGGCGGCCAGCTGTTGGTCAACGAGATGGCGCCCCGCCCTCACAACTCGGGCCACCCCAGCCTCGACAACGCTGAATGCAGCCAGTTCGAGTTGCAGGTACGCGCCCTCTGCGATCTGCCGCTGCCAGAGCAGATCGCTGTGCGGCCCGCCCTGTTAATCAACCTGCTGGGAGATCTCTGGAAAAACGGCACGCCAGACTGGGCCGCCCTGCTGGCACAGCCCGGTCTGCATCTGCACCTCTATGACAAGGGCAACCCCCGCCCCGGCCGCAAGATGGGCCACATCACCATCACAGGTGATAACTGGTCAACGGTGGGGGATACCTGCCGTCAGGCCCGTCTGTTGCTGGGGCTAGCGCCACACTGATCGACCATCCGAAATGCAAAGACCCGGGCATGGCCCGGGTCTTTGTTATTGCTTGCTGTGGCAGTGAGGGTAATCAGGCCCGCACCACCGATACCGGCGCCGGCAAACGGATGGTCAGGGAGAGCACCAGCGCCACCACCAGCAACACCAGGATCAGGTTGAAGGTCGCCATAAAGCCACCAAACAGGAAGGCCACGATGGAGCCGATGATGCTGCCCAGACCAAAACCCAGATAGATGACGCCGTAGTTCTTGGTCAGGTTGTTGAGACCGAAGAAGTCACTCACCAGTGAGGGATAGACGGTGATGGTGCCACCGAAGCTGAAAGCCACACAGGCTACCGCCACGAAGAAGAGGTTGGCATTAAGCGGCACGAACAACAGCAATCCCATGCCACAAAGCATGATCAGCTGGGCGATGGTGATGACCCGGATGCGGGAGATCTTGTCAGAGAGGATACCCAGCACCAGTCGCCCCCCCAGGTTGGCCATGGCGATCACCGCGACCGCATTGACAGCCACTGCAGCCGACAGACCCACCATGTTCTCGCCGATATCCTTGGCCACGCCGATGACATAGAGGCCGCTCATGCAAGCGGTGAGAAACATCAGCGCCAGCATCCAGTACTGCGGCTTGCGCATCGCTTCGGCCAGGGTGAAATCACGGCGCTCGGTCTGCTGCGCCGAAGCGGCCTGCTGGGGTGCATCCTTCATCAGCATGCCACCCACCAGCACCATGGACATGGTGATCAGCCCCCACAGCTGGAAGGTGGCCTCAAGGCCGGAGCTGGAGAGCAGCAGCAGGTTGATATATTTGAAGCCGAGACTACCGAGGCCATAGGCACCGATGGAGCAAGCGGAGATGAGCCCTTTGCGCTCCGGGAACCACTTCACGCAGTTGGAGAGGGTCATCAGATAGCCGGTACCGTTGGCAAAACCGACCAGAATGCCCGCGCAGAGATAGAGCATCGCCAGATTGCTGGCATGGGCGGTGAGGAAAAGGCCAATGCCGAGCAGCACGCCGGCCCCCAGGGTAACGTTGCGCACCCCGAACCGCTCCTGCAGCTTGCCCGCCATGCAGGAGGCCACCGCCAGAGAGAGGCTGAGCAGGCCAAAGGCGAAGGCCACCTGACTCACCGGCTCGTCCAGCTTGTCGGAGAGCTGGGCGTTGAACAGGCTCCAGGTGTAGACAGAACCCAGTGCGAACTGGGTGATGATGGTACCGATCAGTGTCAGGTACCGGGTGCGGTTCAGATCGATGGTCATGATGCGTCTCGGTCGATGGCCTTCAGGAAAGTGAGGCCACTATAGGCAAGACGCTGCTCGCGCCGACCGATTAAGGCATGAAATGCAGATCGGCGGGAATGAATGACAATCAGAGCCGCATCAGCTGACGGAACGCCTTGATGTTGCTGCGGCTCACCGGCACCTCGAACGGCAGATCATGGAGCCGGATGAGATAGGTGCTGTTAAACCAGGGCACTATCTCGCGGATCTTGTTGATGTTGACGCAGTAGGAACGGTGACAGCGGAAGAACCCCTCGGCAGGCAAGCGGCTGACAAACTCGCTGATGGTCATGGTCATCACATAGCGATCGGTGCGGGTGTAGACATAGGTGAGCTTCTCGTCCGCCTCGGCGTAGTAAATCTGCTCGCAGGGGGTGACTATGATGCGCTCCCCCTTCACCAGATTGACGGTGCGATTCTGCGGGCTGATCACGTCGCCGCTCGCCTCCCCCGTAGTGGCCGGCTGCGACTTGCCCGCATGCTCGAGCTTTTGCAGCAGATTGATGATGCGCGGCTCGTTGTAGGGCTTGAGGATGTAGTCGAACGCCTCTAGCTCGAACGCCTCCACCGCAAACTCCTTGTAGGCGGTGACGAAGACGATGTGGGGCGGGTGACTCGATTTGTGCAGGTTCTTGGCCAGCAGCAGGCCGTCGATGGAGGGGATCTGGATATCCAGAAACACCACATCCACCTCGTGATCCTGCAGGTATTTGAACGCCTCCAGCCCATCCTCGAAGCTCGCCACTATCTCGATGGTGCTGTGCTGATTCACCAGATAGATGAGCTCCTCGCGAGCCAGATATTCGTCTTCGACAATAATGGCTTTCAGCATGACAACACCTCTCGCGGCACACACTTATCCCCAACCATGATGGCACTCAGCATGGCATCGACTCCTGATCCGGCAGATAAAAACAGACTTCGGTACCCGGCTCCAGCCGCTTGAGCTGCAGGCCGTCGCCATAGAGCAGTTTGACCCGCTGATGCACGTTCATCAGGCCGATGCTGCGGCTCTCTACCCGACCGGCGGCCACCCCGTCGATCACTGCCTGACTGATGCCATAGCCGGTATCCCGCACCGATACCCGGATGCCCCCCGCCAGCTGTTTCACCTCGATGGTGACCCGACCCGGCGCACTGCGAGGCTGGATGCCGTGCAGGATGGCGTTTTCCACCAGCGGCTGCAACAGCAGGCTCGGCACCTGGATGTGGACATCGTCCACCTCGAACACCACCTCCAGCTTGTCGCCGAAGCGGGCCTGCTCGATGGCCACATAGTCGCGCACCTGCTGCAGCTCCTCCTGAATGTCGATGAGCTCATCCCCCTTGTTGAGGTTGTAGCGCAGGTAATCCGCCAGATTGGCGATCAGCTGGCGTGCCTGCTGGGGCCGGATGCGGATGAGCGACGAGATGGCATTGAGGGCATTGAACAGGAAGTGCGGGTTGATCTTGCTCTGCAGCGCGGTGAACTCCGCCTTGCGGGTCATCTCCTTGAGTTGCTCGATACGTGACACCTCCATCTGGGTGGAGATGAGCTGGGAGAGACCCACCGCCATCTCCCGCAGCGAGCTGGTGATGCTGTGGGTGCGGCGATAGTAGATCTTGAGGGTGCCGCTCACCGCGCCGTTTTCCCGCAGCGGAATAATGATGACCGAGTGGAAATCGGATAGGTGATACTGGCGCAGATCGTTGTTGATGATGATCTGGTCGAGCAGCACCGCCTGCTGGGTCATGCCGCTGATGGCGTGGTGCTCGTCCAGCTCGTAATAGTCCTTGCCCACCCCCACATAGGCCAGCACATCATGGGTATCTGTGATGGCCACCGCATCGGCGCTGATATCGCGCCGGATCACCTCGCACACCTGACTGAGAGAGTGGCGATCGATGTTCTGGAAGAAGGGCAACGTCTTGTTGGCGATATCCAGCGCCAGCTTGGCCTGCTTGGCGGCAATCAGCTCCTTCTCGTCATCCAGATCCTGCACCAGCTTGATGATGAGGCCGATGCAGAGCGCCCCGGCGATCATCGGATAGGCGATGTGGTTGACGATCTCCACCCCTACCCCGTGGGGCTCGGTCAGTAGCAGGATCAGCAGCATGGTCAACCCTTCGCACAACATCCCCGCCAGAATGCCGTAAAGCCAGAGTCGCGACTTGCGACAGCGCAGGTGCAACCAGGTAGCCAGCAGGCCGGCGATAATGCTGGCGATGAGGCAAGGGATCGAGGTGTGACCATCCATATCGATGAGGTAGCGGTGTAGCCCGGAGATGACCCCGGCCGGAATGCCGACCCAGGGGCCAAACAGGATACCGCCCGAGATGATGGCGATGATCCGCACGTTGATCAGCGCACCCTCCACCGGAATGCCGGTGTAGGTACTGTATACGGCGAACAGGCAGAAGATGGATGCCACCAGCACCAGCTCGGCCGGAGTGTGATCCCGCTTCTGGAACAACCGCTGGAACGGCCTTGTGCGGGTCAGAAAGAACAGGGTCATCAGCATCAGCGCCGCCCGTTCGAATACCGCCAACAACATCATCTGATTTTCGAGCATGAATACCTCAGGAGCCGCCAGGGCAGGCTGCTTACTATAGGGATGAGGGGGCTGGATGCCGCTGACCGGGATCAAGAGGAAGCCAAATCACGTCATGAGGAAATGAACAGGCCCCGCTCCTGGGAGCGGGGCCTGTCATCATGCTGGGCTCTAGATCTGACTTGATCGTTGACGGTAACGGGGCGACCACGCCCCCGATAGTCATCCATCTCGGCCGGGCCATAGTAGCCGGTTAGCCGGCAGCGTGATAGTGCTCGACCCGGACCTCGTGGCACAGGGCGCGGATCTGCGCTTGAAGCTGCTGCTCCTCGTCGGTGACCCGTTCATGCTGGCGCAGGTGATCGAGCCAGGTGGGAAGCACGAAGGTCTCGATGAAGCCGTCCCCTTCCTGATCGCGAAACAGGTGCCACTCCAGACCACCATCGCGATGACGGGTCTCGCCAAGCTGTCGCAGCAAGACCTTGAAGGGGGCCTCCTGCCCGCTCATCACTCGGTAGCGCACATGGATCATCACGGGACCAGTCTGCTGCTGGGCAGGATCGACGGGATCCGGCTCTGGCCAGTGACGGCTCGGAGTCAAGGAACGATCTCCCCCATCCAGCCGCACCCGGGTGGTGAAGGGCAGCAGCAGCAGTATGCCGGAGGCTGCGGTCAGCAGGGTGCCGGTCACGCCGACGTGGCTGGCTACCAGTCCCCAGCTGATGGAACCGAGGGCCATAGCACCGGAGAAGACGGTCAGGTAAAGGGAGAGACCGCGGGCACGAACCCAGTCGGGCAGAGCCCCTTGAGCGGCGATCACCAGGCTCGAGAGAGTGGCAATCCAGCTGGCGCCCGCCAGCAGCCCGGCCAGCAGGGCCAACGATGCGGATCTGGAGGTAGCCAGCACCAGCAGCACTAGCGCGGTACCGACGGATCCCAGCATTACTATGTGATGGCCCGATAGGCGGCGGCGCAACCGAGGCAGCAAAAGGGCACCCAGTACAGCACCGATGCCGACGCAGGCGGTAAGGGTGCCGTAGAGGGTGGCATCCCCCTTGAGTTGCAGGCGCACCACCAGTGGCAACATAGCCCAGTAGGCGCTGGCAAACAGGAAGAAGGCGGCGGAACGCAGCAGCACCCCGATCAGGGCTGGGCTGCGGCGGGCGTAGCGCAACCCCGTCACCATGGCGGGCAACACCCGCTCGGCCGGCAGCCTCTGGTGTGCGTCCGTTTCACCACGCCACCACCAGAGCGCCGCCAGTATGGCCAGGAAACTTATCCCATTGAGCAGGAAGGGTATAGCC
>NZ_CAWNYS010000026.1:7397-9917 GCF_963878295.1 Aeromonas sp. HMWF014
GCGATCAGCAGACCCGCCAGCGCCGGGCCGATGGCGCGGCTGATGTTGATCCCCATGCTGTTGAGGGCGATACCGGCTTGCAGCTCCTTGCGATCCAGCAGGCTCGGCACGATTGCCTGCCAGGCCGGGGCCAGGAAGGCGGCACCACAGCCGAGCAGGAAGGTTATGAGCAACAGGCCGTGACTGCTGATCCCGCCCCTCTGCACCTGAAACGCCAGAAAGGCCGAGGCCATCAGCATCATGGCGTTCACCACTAGCAGCAGGCGGCGCCGGTCCAGGATGTCGGCCAGGGCCCCCGCCAGCAACGCCAGCAGGAAGACCGGCAGCGTGGTCATGGCCTGCACCGCGGCGATCATGCCCGGATCCGGGTCCAGACTGGTCATCAGCCAACCGGCGCCCACGTCGTGCATCCAGGTGCCGACGTTGGAAAATAGGGTCGCCAGCCAGAGCACCAGAAAGGCGCGCTGTCGAAACGGCGCCCAGGGGGTGACGGTCTGGTTAGCCATGGGAACGCTCATCCATGCGTTGCATCTCGATGATGATGACGTGGCCATGGCCGCTGGGAGCCTTCATTCGTAGGGTGGCCGGACCGGTGACTTCCAGCGAGTCGCGTTCGACCAGAGAAGTCATCCCTTCCAGCTCCACGCTACCTTCCATGCAACTGACATAGGCCTGACGCCCCTCGGCCAGTTCGAACACAACCTCGGCATCGGCGCGGGTCAACTCGGTAACATGGAAGTTGGCGTCCTGGTTGAGGTACAGCGGGGTATCCAGACCGCCGTGCAGCTGGCTGACCAGGTGCAGTAGACGGTTCTCCCGCTCGCTGGCCGCAGGCTTGGCGCTGCCATAGCGGATCTCCAGCCCCTGGGCCGGCGGCAGGATCCATATCTGCATGAAGCGGGTCCACTCATCGTGCCTGTTGAGCTCGGCGTGGATCAAGCCGGTGCCGGCGGTGATGGCCTGAATATGGCCACGCTCGAGCACCTCCTCTTCGGCAGTGACGCTGTCCCAATGGGTCAGTTTACCGTGCAGCAGATAGCTGACGATCTCCATGTCACGGTGTGGGTGTTGGCCGAAGCCGCTATGTGGCCGTACGTCGTCATCGTTGACCACCCGCAGCGCACCGTAGTGGATATTTTCCGGGTCGTAGTAATTGGCAAACGAGAAGTGGAAGTAGGTGTTGGCAGGGTGATACTCACTGGCCGGCAAATAGTGAAGCTGGTCGGCAGGGCGCTTGATGAATCGAGTCATGTAATGTTCCGGTAGAAAGCGCCGCCAGTGCGGCGCCCTGGTGAAGGTCAGAAGGCGAAGCAGGAACAACCGAGTGCTCCCCAGAAGGAACGGTCGTCGGAGACCGGCATGAAGGAGTTGCGGGCCTTCTCATGCTGGTGCTGGTGAACGCCACAAGGGCCACAGCACTGGTGGGGATGGGTGCCTAACGGAGCCTGCTGAGCTGAGGCCGGACGGTAGTGGCCGGGAACCAGCTTGGTCGGCGACCAGTCGGGCAGGATTGGCAGCTCGGGCGGAGCCATGCCGCCAAAGGAGCCTTGGGCGAACACAATCTTGCCACCGACCAGGGTCAGCACTGACTCGATCCCATTGATTGATTCTTCCGGTACGTGGAAGAAGTCCTCGGAGAGTACAGCCAGATCAGCGAGCTGACCGACTTTGATCATCCCCTTCTTGCCCTGTTCGCTGGAGAACCAAGCACTGCCGTTGGTCCACAGGGAAAGAGCGGTCTCGCGCGGCAGGCGGTTACGCTCGTCATACATCTGCAAACCACCGACGGTACGGCCGGAGACCAGCCAGTAGAGGGCGGTCCAGGGGTTGTAGCTGGCAACACGGGTGGCGTCGGTACCTAGCCCGACCGGTACGCCGGCTTCCAGCATACGGGCAACTGGCGGCGTGTGCGAGAGTGCTTCCTGGCCGTAACGTTCGGCGAAGTATTCGCCCTGGAAGGCCATGCGGTGCTGGATGGCGAGGCCGCCACCAAGCGCCTTAACTCGATCTATGTTGCGTTCGCTGATGGTCTCGGCATGGTCAAACATCCAGTGCAGCCCGTTGAAAGGGACGTCGCTGTTAACCTTCTCGAACACGTCAAGCATGCGCGAGATGGATTCATCATAGGTGGCGTGCAGGCGAAATGGCCAGCGATGCTCGACCAGGTGACGCACCACCCGCTCCAGCTCGTCTTCCATGCCGGGGGGCAAGTCCGGGCGTGCCTCGAGGAAGTCCTCGAAATCGGCGGCTGAGAAGACCAGCATCTCACCGGCCCCGTTGTGGCGGTAGAAGTCGCTGCCGCTGCCTGGGGCCAGCATGTCGGTCCAGCGCTGGAAGTCGTCTAGCTCCTGCTTGGGTCGCTGGGTGAAGAGGTTATAGGCGATGCGGATTGTGAGTTGATCCGCCTTCTCCAGCTCTTCGATGATCTGGTAATCCTCGGGGTAATTCTGGAAGCCGCCGCCAGCATCGATGGCACTGGTGACGCCGAGCCGGTTCAACTCGCGCATGAAGCGGCGGGTC
>NZ_CAWNYS010000027.1:0-2512 GCF_963878295.1 Aeromonas sp. HMWF014
GTTCAAGCGCCAGGTTGGCACCGACCACGCCAGCCAGCCGACCCTGCTGCATCACGGGCTCGGCCAGGGTTACCACCAGTTGCTGCATGGTCACGCTGACATAGGGTTCGGTGATGATGAGCTTGCCCGCCTTGACCGCGTCCTGATACCAGGGCCGCTCGCGCGGGTCATAGTTACCCTTGTTGAGGGAGGGATCGTTGCGGGTCATCACCCCCTCCTCCGAACCGTAGTAAGCCAGCCCGAAGCCACCGGAACGCAAGGTCTGCTGCAGATGGGGCACCAGCTCGGAGGTCGGGTGGCTGGCGATGACATCGACCTGGGCGGTCAGGCTCTCGCGCCTGTCCTGCATCCATTTGCCTATCCCCTCCGCATAGGCGCTGGCGTAGTTGCGCGCCTCGCTGTCGATGGCACTCAGGGTCTGGTTTTTCAGAGTATAGAAAGCAGTCATGCCCAGCAGGCAGACCGTGATCAGGACCACGCCAAGACTGGTGGCCAACAACTTGCCGCGAAGGGAGAGATTCATGGGATATCCTTATGGCTGTCTCAATGGCGTCAAACAAGGCTGCACACCCTGTGTGGACTATATCGACAGAAAATCCCGAACCATGAATTTCAATCCGTTGATTTTAAATGAATCAGTAACTAAATCCTGGCAATATCCCTTGCCATCCGGCATGGGAATAATCCCTCAAAAACCCGTCTGACGCCCCCTCCGCCGCTGTCAACAGGCCACCTCCAGGAGGTGGCCTGTGTGTATCCAGCCCGCAAAAAAACGATCTAGCGTACCCGGGCTATGGCGGTGTTGAGCCGCATGTTGCCGGCATCCAGGCTCGGAGTCTGGCCGTAAAACTCGAACTCCAGCTCGACCCCGGGGCGGAACAGCAGGCAGTGGGTCGAGCCACCGAAGTGGAACATGCCGAGCTGATCCCCCTTCTTCACCCGATCCCCCGCCCGCACTGTGATGTCGCAGCTCGACACCTCGGCCATGCCCACAGGCACTACGCACATCAGCCCGATTTTGGGGTTATCGGCTTCGATGAAAATCAGCGCCCGGGTCGCCACTGAGGTAAGGAAGGGCTGCGAGTTGTTGGGGGCGCTGGGATCCGCCCCCTGCGGGTCGCCAAAGCCCTCGAACTGGTTCTCCAGATAGTAGGTGCCGTTGACGATGCGCACCTTGCGAATGATGCCGCTCACCGGGCTATGCCAGCGGTGATAGCTGAGCGCACTGAGGAAGGCCTGATACACGGTGCCGCCTTCGAAGCGAGGCGCCAGATCGTCAAAATCGAGCATGTTGTCCAGCGAATAGGGCTGACCCTTGAGCCAGAACTGATCGCTGCGGCTCACCTCTTTTTTCACCTGCAGCGGTGCAGACTCGCAGGCGTTGACGATGACGTTGTCATCCTCTGGCGCCGAAACAGGCCGTACACCGGGGCGGAAGGTGCGGGTGAAGAACGCATCCCAGCTACCGAAGCCAAAATACTCAGCCGCCGGATCGCACTGAAAGATCTGCTCGAAGCTGGCTGGTGTGGGATTGGAACCCTCACCCAGGGCGCCGGTTGCCACCTTGACCATCTCGGCCATGGCTACCTTGCCGAGCCAGGGTACCACCAGAGTCTCCCGATCCAGCCGACTGACCGGCTCGTTCAGCACGTATCGCGAAGCCGGGCTTTGCAGAAACAGCGCCCAGTAATCGAGGATCTTCTTGAACTGCTGGTTGATCAGGGCATTGGCGAAAAAGTGATAACCGGATTGGGTCGCCATGGGCCAGTCGAGCAGCGCATTAATGGGAAAACCGATGAGACCGGAGGGCTCGTGCGTCGGGATATCCTGATACGCCTCGGGGGCCGTGGTCATGATGCCGTTGAGCAGCCCCAGAAACTCCTCGAAGGATCGCACCTCGACCTGACCGAGCGGGGTCAGATGCTTGTGGCGCCAGGCCTCCTTGAACATGGCTTCGGCCTGGGCGTGCAGCGAAGGGTCGGCATTGACCAGATCCCGCAATTCGGCGATCGGCGCCACAAGCGCGCGCGGCTGGTTGGCAACATAGTGCTTGATCCGCCGGATCCAGCGCTCGATACGGGCACTATCCTGTGGCATCCAGCCACCGGGGCGAGACTTGTTCAACCGGGTTTCAACTGCCTTGTTCATGAATCTCTCTCCTCAAGTGATGTTCACGCCCACAATCCACGGCTTGAGCATTGGCTATCGGCTTGCCATCAACACGCAATGACACCGCCCATGTTGTGTATCACACGGTCCCCTGAAGCACGATTGCCAGAAACGACAGGGCGAACTGGCACAATAACAACTAGCGGTCAGGGGCAGGGCGGGAGCTGAAGGGAAAGAGGTGCCGGAAATGGGCTGACGCCGCCGAAAAACGGCAGCCATCGGAGCAGGCGTGACGGGAGAAAAAACCGGGAACGCAGAAATGCGAAAAGCCAGCTCAATGAGCTGGCTTTTCTGAAAATGGCAGGGGCGGCAGGACTCGAACCCGCAACCATCGGTTTTGGAG
>NZ_CAWNYS010000028.1:0-4024 GCF_963878295.1 Aeromonas sp. HMWF014
AAAAAAACAAATAAAAACAATGCCAGTCAGGCTTAACTGACTGGCATTAGCCATCAGGCCCTGTTTTTGTGGGGGAGGCATCAGGCCTCCATGGCGTCTTTCAGCTTCTTGAGTGCGTTTTTCTCAAGCTGGCGCACCCGCTCGGCAGAGACACCATAGGTGTCGGCCAGCTCCTGCAGAGTGGTCTTGCTGTCATCATCGAGCCAGCGGGCGCGGATGATGTGCTGACTACGCTCATCCAGAGTGGCAAGGGCCGAGCTCAGGCGACGGGTCGCATGGTCATCCCAGTTGTCATTCTCTATGGTGGCCGCCAGATCAGACGATTTGTCTTCCAGATAATGAACCGGGGCAAAGCCGCCTTCGTCTTCATCATCACCGACCAGATCGAACGCCTGATCGTAGTTGCTCATACGTGCTTCCATCTCGGTCACATCGGTCGGGGAAACGCCCAACTCGGCGGCGACGGCCTGCACTTCGTCATGGCTGAACCAGCCCAGACGCTTCTTGGATTTGCGCAGGTTGAAGAAGAGTTTGCGCTGAGCTTTGGTGGTCGCCACCTTGACCATGCGCCAGTTGCGCAGGACATATTCGTGGATCTCGGCCTTGATCCAGTGCACGGCGAAGGAGACAAGCCGTACCCCGACGGTCGGGTCGAAGCGCTTGACGGCCTTCATCAGGCCTATGTTGCCTTCCTGAACCAGATCAGCCTGGGGCAGACCGTAACCGGCATAACTCTTGGCGACGTGAACGACAAAACGCAGGTGCGACATGACCAGCTGACGGGCAGCCTCGAGATCACCACCCTGCTGCAAACGCTCAGCCAGCTCACGCTCTTCCTCTGCGGTCAGCACAGGAATCGAGTTAACTGCCTGGGTATAGCCTTCCAGACTACCTTGCGGAATCAGAGCCATAGTGCGTTGCAATGAAGTTCCCATGTTCTACCTCTTTCTTTTCAATCGAATCAGTCTAACACCCTGAGAGGGACTGTCTACTGACCGGACGCCATTCTGCGGCCTGTATCAAACATAGTGGGCATGTCTGAACCGAGTTTATCTTAGGCCGGCAGGATGAATCATGAATGAACAGTCAAAAAAAGGGGGTCACAATCAAGGACCCCCGAAAAGTAGCATGCTAAGTCCATTGTTGCGGAGCTCGCAACCTTCACATGCTTGCCAAGTCAGACGAGCAAGGCAGAGGGCCACACCCGTATAAGTTATTCAGCACTTGTAGACTGCTTATAAATCAGAAGGTTCGCAGGATCCAGAGAAGATCCCGAAGATCGGTTTCGTTCAGATTACCCTCAGAACGCTGTCCGTGCCAGAAACGGCCACTCTTTTACTTGATCCGTGTCTCAAAATCCAGCGCTTTAAAATGCTGATAAATTAATCAGGATGGTTCTATATCGCGAATGTGGCGATGGACCGAGAACCAGGAAGCGATCAACCCCAGTAGAGCACCAAGCAGAATCAGATTAATCCCATCCACCGCACCCATGCCGACTAGCCGGAAATGACTGTTGTAGAGCCCGGCCAGCTCCTTCACCACCCCCTCGCTCCAGATCACCATCACCTCGGTCAGCCACCAGGCCAACATGCCGCCGATGACCCCGAACCAGATGCCGGTATAAAGGAAGGGACGATGAATGAAGGCATCGGTCGCCCCCACCAGCTTGAGTACTTCGATCTCGGATCGCTGGTTAAGGATGTTCAGGCGCAGGGTATTACCGACGATCAGCAGCACGGCGGAGAGCAGCAGCACGGCGATACCTGTGATGGTGTGGCGCAGCAGGTTCATGATCCCCTGCAAGCGGGTCAGCCACTGCAGATCCAGCTTGCCCTGCTCGACGCCATCCTCGTTGTTCAGCTTGTTGAGCAGCTCGGCAGCCCCTTCCGGATTCTGCCAGCGGGGATCGGGAATAACGCTCAGCACAGGCGGCAGCGGGTTGCTGTCGAGGTAGTCAAGCGCGTCGCCGAAACCGGAGATCTCGCGAAACTCCTTGAGCGACTCATCCCGGCTCATGTAGGTGACGGATTCCACCTCGGGATAGAGCAGGATCCGCTGCTGCATGTCGAGAATGCTCTGCTCGGGCAGATCCTTGCGAAGATAGAGTGAGATCTGGGAGCTGGTCTGCCAACTCCCTTCCACCACCTCGGCGTTTTTCAGCAGCACGTGGAAGCAGGAGGGCAGCGCCAGGCTGACGCCAAGCACTGCCAGCGTCATCAGGGAGGCCAGCGGATTGCGCCACAGCTCGCCCAGACTGGAGAAGGCCTGACGGGCGTGGTCAACCCAGTACATCATGAACCGGCGCAGCGGCGGTTGTTTATGACGAACGATAGCCATCAGCGCTCCTCCCCTGCCGAATACATGCGTCCCGCCTTGAGGGTCAGCGTGCGATAGCGCATGCGAGCGATCAGCCCCAGATCGTGGGTGGCAATCAGCACGGAAACACCGAAGCGATTGAACTCCTCGAACAGCCGCATGATATCCATGGAGAGCTGGGGATCCAGGTTGCCGGTCGGTTCATCCGCCAGCAGCAGCGGTGGCTTGTTGACGATGGCACGAGCGATGCCGACCCGCTGTTGTTCACCACCGGAGAGCATGCGCGGCTGGTAACGCTCCTTGCCGAGCAACCCTACCTTGTCCAGCGCCGCGGCCACCCGTTTGTTGATATCGGCATGGCTGTAGCCGTCGATCACCAATGGCAGCGCCACGTTGTCGAATACGGTTCTGTCCATCAGCAGCCGGTGATCCTGAAAGATCATGCCGATCTGGCGGCGCACATAGGGGATCTCTCCCCGCTTGATATGACTGACGTCGTCGCCATGAAAGAAGACGCGACCATCGGTCGGTCGCTCCATCACGCTGATCAGTTTGAGGAGAGTGCTCTTGCCCGCCCCCGAGTGCCCGGTCAGGAAGGCCATCTCCCCCTTGCGCAGGTGAAAGCTGACCTTCTGCAACGCCTGATGGCCGCCGCTGTATACCTTGCTGACCTTATCGAAACGAATCATAACGGATCCCTGACATTGACAAGCCCCGACCTGAGTCGGGGCATGTGGCGCTTACCATCACGCCTGAGCTTACTCATCGCGACTGAACAGTGCCTCGATAAAGTCGTTGGCGACGAAGGGGCGCAGATCATCGATCCCCTCGCCCACCCCGATATAGCGGATCGGGATCTGGAACTTGTCGGCCACCGCGAAGATAACGCCGCCCTTGGCGGTCCCGTCCAGCTTGGTGAGAACTATGCCATCCAGCCCCACCGCCTCGCTGAACAGCTTGGCCTGGCTAAGGGCGTTCTGGCCCGTGCCCGCATCCAGAGTCAGCATGACCTGGTGGGGTGCCTCTTCATCCAGCTTCTTCATCACCCGCACCACCTTCTTGAGCTCTTCCATCAGATTGCTCTTGTTTTGCAGGCGACCAGCGGTGTCGGCGATCAGCACGTCGGCCCCGCGTGAGCGGGCGGCCTCGATGGCGTCATAAATGACGGAGGCGGAGTCGGCACCGGTATGCTGGGCGATCACGGGGATGTTGTTGCGCTGACCCCATACCTGCAGCTGCTCAACCGCAGCGGCACGGAAGGTATCGCCGGCAGCCAGCATGACGCTCTTGCCTTCGGCCTGGAACTGCTTGGCCAGCTTGCCGATGGTGGTGGTCTTGCCGACGCCGTTCACGCCGACCATCAGGATCACGTAAGGCTTCTTGCTGGTATCGATCACCAGCGGCTGCTCAACCTGAGCCAGCATAGCGCCCATGTCCTGCTTGAGCAGGCCGTAGAGCGCCTCGGCATCCTTGAGCTGTTTGCGATCCGCATGCTGCACCAGGCCATCTATGATGCGGCGTGTGGTATCGACGCCCAGATCGGCAGTCAGCAGCTGGGTCTCCAGCTCTTCAAACAGCTCATCGTCGATCTTCTTGCCACGGAACAGACCGAAGAAACCGGAGCCAATGTTCTCCTTGGTGCGCACCAGACTGCGTTTAAGGCGGGCAAAGAAACCCTCCCGCTGCGGCTTGTCCTGGGTATCAT
>NZ_CAWNYS010000029.1:0-1303 GCF_963878295.1 Aeromonas sp. HMWF014
TTATGATAAAATGGTATTACAGCTGGTAGCGAGACATGTCACGCCCGTCACCCATATGATGGCAGAAAACGAAATATATTTTCGTTTATTTCCGTCATCGGTTCACTGAGAATATTCAGTCTGTGGCGGGCGTTGGCTGACAATATCACCAGACAGAGGAGGGTCGCCCCATGATATTGATCTCATAGCCCTGACTGTTTCCTCGCGGCAGAATGCCCAAGGCATCAGGCTCCCGCTTCATCGTTCAGGCCGATGAACAGGGACGCGAGGATAAAAACAGGTGTCGCCCACATCAAAAAGGGGCAGCGCTATGACAGCGCGACAACCGTGTAATAGTATCGGCGATCGCCGAATATTCCACCTTGGACTGTATCGTAGTCCTTGTTTTGCCATATGAAAGACCTACCATGAACATCTGCTCATTCACGGCGATAAAAATGGTTGGCATTGTTCGGCAAGCAAGCAGAATAACGCCGAAATATAACCATCAACAATAGGGTTGTGCTGTTGCGCCTCATGATGGAAATAGTCTGGCGTGCTTTGACATGGAGTTAACAATGAAAAATAAAAAACCACGCAAATTCATTACTCGGGTTCCCACTCTCAGTTTGCTCACCCTGGCTTTGCTGGCAGGCAGCGTGCAGGCCGAAGACATAGGCGAGCGTACCGATCAGGGCATCAGCATGCTGGCCAGCCTGCAATCGGAGCAGGGACTTGTCTACTTCAATGCCAGCATCTGGCTGGATGAGCAGCAAGCCACCAAGGGGCTGACCCCTGAGCAGTTGCACGAACGCGTGCTGGTGAAGGGTGAGCGCGTCTTCATCGATTTCAGCGCCATCACGGATAAGGACGAGCGGCAACAGGCCAAAAAAGCCATGGAGCGGCTGACCGGTATTTCGTTCGATGCCGACTGGGTATTGGTCTCCGCTTACAAGGGAGCGCTGATGTTTACTCCGTTGGGGGGCGTCGATGATCCGGCCTTCTATCAGGTGATGGAGCGGGTCGAGAGTCTTGCCAAGCGGGGCAAACGCTCCCTGATCCAGCCAGCTGCCGATGACGCCAGCTTGCCTCACGTGGCCTTCTATCTCAATGTCAACCACGAGATCACCGATGCCGAGTGCACCTTCCCGCGCTCGATCAAGTGGGACAAGGGTAACAGGGTGTTCTGCGATACCGGCAAAGATGGGGCGAACATCTCGCTGGTCTACCGGGTCAATCTGATGCGCTCCCTGCAGTTTGGCAACACGGGCACCGCCTGTAGTGGTCAACTAAATCCGGACACTTGGTTAGGCCGAACCTCGGC
>NZ_CAWNYS010000030.1:0-3088 GCF_963878295.1 Aeromonas sp. HMWF014
ATGCTGATCTCCGCCCATCTGGCCAGCGACGACAGCGATGCCCGCCGCAAGCTGCAGGCGGTGCTGGACAACGGCAAGGCTGCCGAGATCTTCGGGCGCATGGTGACCGGGCTCGGTGGTCCGTCCGACTTCATGGAACGTTATGACAGTCACCTGCCCAAGGCTGCCATTGTGCGCCCTGTGTATGCCGCCAATGCCGGTTTCGTGACCGCCATGGATACCCGGGAGCTGGGTCTGGCCGTGGTCGCCATGGGGGGCGGTCGTCGTGCTGCCGGTGACAAACTCGATTACGCTGTCGGTCTGACCGACGTTATCCGCCTGGGCCAGAGCGTCGATGCTGACAAGCCGATTGCCCTGATCCACGCTCAAACTGACGATCAATTTGCTCAGGCTGCCAGCATGGTGCAGGCAGCTGTCAAGATCGGTGACACTCAGCCCCAGGCGTTGCCTGAGGTTTACCGTCGCATCGGTCTGGCTGATTTGTAACAAGGGGAAAACCCATGAAACGTACCTTTATTCTGATGATGGACTCTTTCGGTATTGGCGCTGCCGCCGATGCCGACAAGTTCGGAGATGTGGGCGCCAACACCCTTGGCCACATTGCCAAGGCCTGTGCAGCCGGTGAGATTGAAGGCCGTGGCGCCCTCAATCTGCCGAACCTGAACAAGCTGGGTCTGGGCCATGCCGGGGAGCTGGCCTCCGGCTACTTCCCGGCAGGCTTGAAGAAGGATATCGAGGTTGTCGGTGCCTACGGTTTCGCCCAGGAGCTCTCCTCCGGCAAGGACACGCCCTCCGGCCACTGGGAGATCGCTGGCGTGCCCGTGCTGTTCGAGTGGGGTTACTTCAAGGATCACCACAACAGCTTCCCGCAGGAGCTGCTGGATGCCATCGTCGAGAAGGCGGGTCTGCCTGGATATCTGGGCAACTGCCATGCCTCTGGCACCCAGGTGCTGGACGATCTCGGCGAAGAGCACATGCGCACCGGCAAGCCGATCCTCTACACCTCTGCCGACTCCGTGTTCCAGATCGCCTGTCACGAAGAGACCTATGGTCTTGAGAAGCTCTATGAGCTGTGCCACATAGTGCGCGAGCTGCTGGAGCCCTACAACATAGGTCGCGTCATCGCGCGTCCGTTCGTGGGCAGCGGCAAGGGCAACTTCAAGCGCACCGGCAACCGTCACGACTACTCGGTGCTGCCACCGGCACCCACTGTGCTGGATTACATGAAAGACGCGGGTGGCCAGGTGGTATCCATCGGCAAGATTGCCGACATCTATGCCAACCAGGGCATCACCAAGCAGGTGAAGGGTACCGGTCTGACCGAGCTGTGGGATCGCACTCTGGAAGAGGTGAAAGCGGCCGGTGACAATACCATCGTCTTCACCAACTTCGTCGATTTCGACTCCTCCTATGGTCACCGTCGTGACGTGAAAGGCTACGCCGATGCACTGGAGTATTTCGACTCCCGTCTGCCGGAGCTGTTCGCGATGCTGCAAGATGGCGATGTGGTGGTGCTGACCGCTGATCACGGCTGTGATCCTACCTGGGGCGGCACGGATCACACCCGTGAATACATTCCCGTGCTCTTCTTCGGCAAGCCGGTCAAGGCGGGCTCAGTCGGTCGTCGTGAGACCTTTGCTGATATCGGCCAGAGCATAGCGGCCTACCACGGTTTGCCGAAATTGGAATACGGTACCAGCTTCCTGTAATTTACCCGCCCGTCACCTCGGTGGCGGGCAACCAATAAAGACAATAAAACTCAACCTAGTGTGAAGGAATCAAGAGAATGGCAACTCCTCATATCAATGCGAAAGATGGCGCCTTTGCTGATACCGTACTGATGCCGGGCGACCCCCTGCGCGCCAAGTACATCGCCGAAACCTTCCTGGAGAACGTCGAGCAGGTGTGCGACGTGCGCAGCATGCTCGGCTTCACCGGCACCTACAAGGGTCGTCGTATCTCCGTCATGGGCCACGGCATGGGCATTCCGTCCTGCTCCATCTACGCCAAAGAGCTGATCACCGACTACGGTGTGAAGACCCTGATCCGCGTGGGCTCCTGTGGCGCTGTGCGTGAAGACGTGAAGCTGCGTGACGTAGTGATCGGCATGGGTGCATGTACCGATTCCAAGGTCAATCGTCTGCGCTTCAAGGATCACGACTTCGCCGCCATCGCCGACTTCGGCCTGGTTGCCAATGCTGTGCAAGCCGCCAAAAACAAGGGCGTTGCCGTGCGCGTTGGTAACATCTTCTCTGCCGACCTGTTCTACAGCCCAGACCCTTCTATGTTCGATGTCATGGAAAAGTACGGCATCCTGGGTGTCGAGATGGAAGCCGCCGGTATCTACGGCGTGGCCGCAGAGTACGGCGCCAAGGCACTGACCATCTGCACCGTCTCCGACCATATCCGTACCGGTGAGCAGACTACCTCCGAAGAGCGTCAGCTGACCTTCAACGACATGATCGAAATTGCACTGGACTCCGTGCTGCTGGGTGACTGATCCCGCAGCCTTTGGCTCCACGCAAAACGGCGACCTCAGGGTCGCCGTTTTTATATGTGCAGTTTGGGGTGTGCCCGTTTTTTCAGGGACCGGGCGTCTGGGGCGGGCTCTTCTTCTTGTGCTTGCGTACCCGCATGTAGTTGCGGCGCACGCCGTAGGAGATGAGCAGGCCGGCCAGCAGCGCTACCAGCAGCATCAGCCGCTGTTTTTCTTGCACCACCTTGAGTCGGGTGTCCTTGTCCGCCAGCAGTTTCTGCTCTTCCAGTGTGATGCGCAGGTAGCCTATGGTCTGCTCCCCATCCAGGATCTCCTGCACAAACTGGATGCGGCCCTTGCCCTGTTCCGGCACCGATTTGTTGTTGTCGCCGATGGGCAACAGGCTGTCCAGTGGCACGGCGGCGTCCGATTGGGCGAGCGGGATGCCACGGGCGTCATAGAGGGTGGCATCGAGGATCTCGGGCTCGGCGGCCAGATCCTGGGCCAGCCGTTCCAGCTCGCTGTTCTTGTCTTCCTTGATCCAGCGCTTCATGTCACGGGCGGCATAGGCGACCAGCGCCTGGGCACGGTTGCGCGCCTCGCTGTGCAGCG
>NZ_CAWNYS010000031.1:0-1061 GCF_963878295.1 Aeromonas sp. HMWF014
GTGTTGGGCTGGGCGGGGCCCTGATAGATGACCCGCCCCAGATGGTGGCCACGGTTGGTCTCGATCACTGCATCGCAGTCGCGCCCCGCTTCAAAGCCCGGGCCGAGGGCCACAGTGATAGGGGCCATCTCCTTGTGAGTGCCGAGGTTCTGCTTGGCCAGGATGGCATCCACCAGATAGCGGGGCTTGAGCTCACTCAGGGTTGCGCAGTCGGGGTCAACCAGCAGCGGGATAATGCCCCTATCCAGCTGCTCGAACGCCTGCTCGACGCTCTCGACCCGCTTGGCACGCACCCCCTCGACGCTGGTTTCGCCGTCAAACATCCCTTGCGCGAAGGCGACGGTGCGGCGGATCACGGTAGGCTTGTCGAGATCCAGCATCACCACCTTGAAGCCCGCATTGTGCAGCCGCAGTGCCACCCCGGTGGCGATGTCGCCGGAGCCGCGCATCACCACCAGTTGATCCCGCTTGAGGCGCACATCGTCCTGCATCAGGCCACCCGATTTGCCATTTTTCACTTGCAAGAGTTCGGCGAGGATGCTGATGGCGATCTCCTCGGGGGTCTCGGCACCTATGTTGTAGCCGATGGGGGCGTGCAGCCGCTGCAGTTGCTCCTGACTTACCCCTTGCTGGCGCAGTGCCTGGGTGAAGGTCTGTACCTTGCGCTTGCTGGCGAGCAGCCCCAGATAGGCGAGGGGATGGGTGATGAGCCGATCCAGCGCCTCCTTGTCCTGATGGTTGGTGGCGATGATGACGAAGTTGGCGGGCTCGATGGCCAGCGCATCGATCACCGCGCTGATGGCATCGGCCTGTTTGAGATGGGTGCCGGCGGGGAAGTGGTCGGGGTTGAGGCTCCCTTCAAAACAGTCGCCCACATGGATATCAAAACCCAGCGGGGCCGCAGCATGGGCCAGCGCCCGGTTGACGTGACCGGCGCCGATCAGTACCAGACGGGGGCGCAGACCGTAGACGTCGATATAGACCGACATGGCGCCGCCGCAGTCCGACCCCACCGCATGTTCGCCGTTGCGGGCCATCCGGCCGTGGAAGATGCGCGGCTT
>NZ_CAWNYS010000031.1:1081-3895 GCF_963878295.1 Aeromonas sp. HMWF014
CCTGATGGCGGGGGGTGGAGCCACGGCTCTCGATGATCTGGGCAATGGCGAACGGGGTGTTGGCTTGTTCCAGTCGGGCTGCGTGTGAAAAAAGATTCATAAGGTACCTCATTTCATCCTTAACGGGTCAGGCGCGCGGTGACGCCACCAGTTCGCCATCCAGAGGGGCCTGGCGCACCACATGACGAATGGCGATAGGCTCGCGCACCGCCCCCTGCCAGATGGCGTGGATCTCGGGGTGACGGGCCAGCAGCCTTATCAACTGCGGCTGCCATGACGCCTCATTTTGATAATCGCCATTGATAAACCAGATCCGCCGCGCCCTGGCCGGGGTGCCCTTGAACACCCCCTGAGGGTGGGATATGAGCCGGTCAAACAGCGCCCAATCCAGCGGCTCACCGGCTGTAATCCCGCACAGGGCCTGGAGCTCGGCCCAGCGGTGGATCTGCTGCGGGTCTGCCTTGGCCCCCACCATGGCGCCACCCACCAGGGCGATCACCCAGTCGCTGCTCAGGGGAATGCAAGGTTCGTGCAAAGCGGGCACTTTCAATAACTTGTGATGGGCGCCGTCTGTCTCTACCAGGATGAGATCGAAGCGCTGCTGCCCCTTGAGCAGATCGATCTGCTCGGGTGTCAGGCCTGCCACCTTGCCGCTGGTCCGATCGAGATGGCTGAACAGGGCGACCAGGGTGGGGCCATCGGGCACTTGCTGGCAGCGGGTAAGCTGGCGGACGGGGTCGGCTTCCAGGATCAATTCCCGATAGTGTGACTGGGCTGGCAGAAACATCCGGGTGGTGGTGGTAATTAACACCCTTTTACCCTGCTGATAAAAATATTCCGCCAGCCAGAACAGGGTGCTGGTTTTGCCGCCTGCGCCACATAGGCTAATTAAGGTAGTACGGCTATCTATATTTTCGGTGAGCGGGTTTAATAGCGTGTCAATATCAGGAAAGGCACGCTGGACAGGTGAGGTAATGGGCATGGCAACGACCGATTCAAATAAGGGCGCAAGCAGTGAACAGCACTGTCATTCCAGAGCGAGATGCGACTGCATAATAACGGCAGCCGGCCTCTCGTCGCGAATGGGCGCGTGGAAACTGATGCTACCGTATCGCCAGAGCACGATTCTTGATGAAAGTCTCAAAAATGCCCTCGCTTTCTGTGATCGGATTATTCTGGTGGTGGGGCATAGGGGTGACGAGCTGAAGGCACGCTATGCAGACAGACCCGAGATCCTGTTGGTGGAAAACCATGATTATGCACAGGGGCTCGGCAGCTCCATCCGGCTGGCACTGGCGGCCAGCAGCAGCGACTATCTCTTCATCTCCCACGGCGATCTGCCCTGCATTCCCCTCGATGTCTACCAGAGGCTCTGGCAGGCACGGGGCCCCCACACACTTTTCCCCCGCTATCAGGAAGAGTCAGGGCACCCGGTGTTGCTGCCATCATCGCTTGGCAAGGCGCTGGCCGAGGCACCTGTTCAGGGCTCCATCCGCCGTTGGCTGATGGCACATCCCCATCGCTTCGTCGAGGTATACAGTGACGCCATCCTGCTGGATGTGGACACCCCGGATCGTTATCAGGCGCTGCTGCGGGCAGACGATGCGGGCTGAGCCTGGCTGTCTGGAGTGCATAATTATGAAACTCTGAGCCAGGGCTAACAGGGCATTTTTGCCGGTGTGGTGGCCGACATTATCACCCTGCATGGCCTGATAAAGGCAGGCGTCACGAGATTATCAAACTGATATTCAATCCCGCTAACGTGAGACTTTCTCAGCATCTGGCGCTCTTACAATGTTATTAACTCACGTTATTGATAGCCACTCTCATCCCCGAGGCCGGTATTGCAAGTCGATACATCATTAATTCGAGGTGCCTCACGCTTTTACGCTCACAAATTAAAATGTGCCGGCACTGGCCTGATTGTTGCTCTTGTCTGTTTCAAGGGGTTGCCTTGTGAATGAACCCCATTTATTCACCCAGTCAATGAGCAAAGCCGCAGCAAGGAGATCACCATGGGCGATATTATGCGACCCGTTCCGTTCAAGAACCTTCTGACCCGTATTTTCGCGGAATATAAAGAGAGTCAGAGCATTTTCGGTATTCCCGCCGCGCAATTCTATCGCAAGCAGGACGCGCGCAAGATCACTGTGTTCGGTGAAACCTGCGAAACCCCCATAGGCCCGGCGGCTGGCCCCCATACCCAGCTGGCCCAGAATATCGTCACTTCCTGGTTGACTGGCGGGCGCTTTATCGAGCTCAAGACGGTGCAGATCCTGGACCGTCTTGAACTGGCAAAGCCCTGCATCGATGCCGAAGACGAGTGCTTCAACACCGAGTGGTCCACCGAGTTCACCCTGCCCAAGGCGTTCGACGAGTATCTGAAGGCCTGGTTTGCCCTCTATCTGCTGGAGGAGGTGTTCGACCCGCGCCTTGACGGGGAGGCCAAGTCCTTCATCTTCAATATGAGCGTCGGGTACAACCTCGATGGCATCAAACAGCCGCCGATGCAGCAGTTCATCCACAGCCTGAAGGATGCAAGCAGCAGCCCGAAATTTGCCGAGTATCAGCAGGTGGTGCGCGAGCTGGTGGCCGACCCGCAGTTTATCGCCGATCTGGGACTGGGGGAGCGCCGCAGCCGCCTGCAACAGCTGGCGGATCGCATTCCGGCCGATATGGTGCACGGCGTTACCCTTTCTACCATGCATGGCTGCCCGCCGGGCGAGATCGAGGCCATCTGCCGCTACATGCTGGAGGAGAAGGGGCTCAACACCTTCGTCAAACTGAACCCGACCCTGCTTGGCTACCGGCGGG
>NZ_CAWNYS010000031.1:3938-5669 GCF_963878295.1 Aeromonas sp. HMWF014
ATTGGTCTGAGCGAAGCGTCGTTCGATCACGACCTCAAGCTGGATCAGGCCAAGGCCATGCTGACACGCTTGATGGCGCTGGGGGCCGAGAAGGGGCTCACCTTCGGGGTCAAGCTCACCAACACGCTCGGCACCATCAACCGCAAAGGGGCGCTGCCCGGCGATGAGATGTACATGTCTGGCCGTGCGTTGTTCCCGCTCTCCATCAACGTGGCTGCTGTGCTGTCCCGCGCCTTCGATGGCAAGCTGCCCATCTCCTACTCGGGCGGTGCCAGCAAGTTCAATATCGCGGAGATCTTCGAGACCGGTATTCGCCCCATCACCATGGCCACCGACTTGCTCAAACCGGGTGGCTACCTGCGCCAGATCGAGTGCCTCAAAGAGATCGATGCGTCGGGCAGCTGGGGCATGAGTCAGGTGGATGTGGCCAAGCTGGAAGCGCTTGCCGCCAAGGCCCTCACCATGGATTACACCCAGAAGGAGTGGAAGTCCGACGATCGCATCGAAGTGGGCGGCGGCCTGCCGCTGACCGACTGCTACGTAGCGCCCTGTGTCACCGCCTGCGCCGTGCATCAGGATATCCCCGAGTACATTCGTCTGATGGGCGAGGGGGAGTATGTGGCAGCCCTTGAGTTGATTTATCAGCGCAACGCCTTGCCTGCCATCACCAGCCATATCTGCGATCACCAGTGCCAGTACAACTGTACCCGTCTGGATTACGACAGCGCGCTCAATATCCGCGAGCTGAAAAAAGTGGCCCTCGAGTTTGGCTGGGAAGGGTACAAGGCCCGCTGGCACAAACCGGCAGGCAGCGGTGACAAGCACCCGGTTGCAGTAATAGGCGCCGGCCCGGCCGGTCTCTCCGCCGGTTACTTTCTGGCCCGTGCCGGTCATCCGGTCACCGTGTTCGAGCGTGAAGCGGATGCCGGTGGCGTGGTCAAACACATCATCCCCGAGTTCCGCATTCCGGCCGAGCTTATCCAGCACGATATCGACTTTGTCGCCGCCCACGGGGTCAAGTTCGAGTTTGGTTGCGATCCGGCGCTCACCATCGACAAGCTGCACGCCCAGGGCTTTACCTATGTCTTCGTCGGCATCGGCGCCGACAAGAATGGCGGCATGCGTCTCGAAGGGGGTCATGATCGGGTCTACAAGTCATTCAACTTCCTGCGCAGCTTCAATCAGGGCAAACCGCTGCCGCTGGGCCGCCATGTGGCGGTGATCGGCGCTGGCAACACCGCCATGGACTGCGCCCGCGCCGCCCTCAAGGTGCCGGGTGTGAGCGATGTGACCGTGATCTACCGTCGCAGCGAAAAAGAGATGCCCGCCTATCGCGAGGAGGTTCTGGAAGCGGTGGAGGATGGGGTGCGTTTTTGCTTCCTCACCAATCCGGAGCGCTTTGACAAAGATGGCAAGCTTGTCGTGCGGATGATGGCGTTGGGGGATCCTGACGAGCAGGGCCGCCGCCGTCCGGTGCCCACCGAGCAGACCGAAGTGATGCAGATGGATGCGCTGATCACCGCCATCGGCGAGCAGCCAGACTGCGAAGTACTGAAAGCAATGGGCATTCCCCTGGGCAGCGATGGTTGGCCAGAGGTGGATAGCCAGAGCGGCGAGACCAGTCGTCGCAACGTCTTCCTGATCGGTGATGTGCAGAGCGGCCCATCCTCCATCGTCGGTGCCATCGGCGGTGCCCGCCGCGCCGCGGATCTGGTGCTCTCTCGCGAGCAT
>NZ_CAWNYS010000031.1:5679-14090 GCF_963878295.1 Aeromonas sp. HMWF014
TCTGTCCAGCCGTCGGGCAAGGATGAGATCTACCGCCGCAAGGGGAGCATCGCCGTCACCATGGTCGACAAGGGCGAGCGGGAGGCCTTTGTGGCGCAAGAGGCGCACCGCTGCCTCGAGTGCAACTACCTCTGCAGCAAGTGCGTGGATGTCTGCCCCAACCGGGCCAACGTCGCCATCGCGGTGCCGGGTTTCAAGGACGAGTTTCAGACCCTGCACCTGGATGCCTACTGCAACGAGTGCGGTAACTGCGCCCAGTTCTGCCCGTGGCAGGGCAAGCCCTATCAGGACAAGGTCACCATCTTCAGCCTGCCCGAGGACTTCGACAACAGCCGCAACCCCGGTTTCTATCTGGCCCAAACCGGCGAAGGGTGTGGTGAGCTGCGGGTACGTCAGGATGGCGAGACCTATCGCCTGACCATCGATGCCCAGAGCCGGATCAAGGACGCGCCAGCAGCCCTTGGCGACATGTGCCGCATCATCAGCCATGTCCATGCTCATCACCACTACCTGCTGGGGGCCGTTGAGGTCTGAGCGAACCACGAATAAGCGAAGGAGCACACCATGTTTATTCTGAAGAACGTCACCGCCGTCCAGCTGGAGCCGCCTCTGGTGCTGGAAGGGGTGGATATCGCCATCGAAGGATCGCTTATCAAAGCGGTGGGGCCCAATCTGCGGGCCCTCTACCCACAGGCCAACTATCGGGAGATGGGCGGCAAGCTGGTGATGCCGGGCATCGTCTGTGCCCACAACCACTTCTACTCCGGCCTGTCGCGGGGGATCATGGCCAACATCGCCCCCTGCCCGGATTTTATCTCCACCCTGAAAAACCTCTGGTGGCGGCTCGATCGGGCGCTCGATGAAGAGTCCCTCTACTACAGCGGTCTCATCTGCTCGCTGGAAGCGATCAAGAGCGGCTGCAGTGCGGTGATCGACCACCACGCATCGCCCAACTTCATCAAGGGCTCTCTGAATGTGCTACGCAAAGGGTTTGTGGAGGCGGGTCTGCGCGGTATGACCTGCTTCGAGACCACGGATCGCAACGGCGGCCTCGCCGAGCTGCAGGCCGGGGTGGAGGAGAACATCCTGTTCGCCCAACAGATCGATGCCGCCAAGGCCAAGGGGAGCGAACCCTATCTGGTGGAAGCGCACATCGGCGCCCACGCCCCCTTCACCGTGCCCGACGAGGGGCTGGCCATGCTGCGCGAAGCGGTGCAGGTCACCGGTCGCGGTCTGCATATCCATGTGGCGGAAGACCGCTACGACATGGCCCACGGCCACCACCACTATGGCAAGGAGCCCATCGCCCGGCTGGACGAATTTGGCCTTATCGACAGCAAATCCCTGGTGGCCCACGGCATCTACCTGAGCCCGGCCGACATCGAGCTGCTCAACAGTCGCGATGCCTTCCTGGTGCACAACGCCCGCTCCAACATGAACAACCACGTGGGCTACAACATGCACCTGCCACAGTATCGCAATCTGGCGCTCGGCACCGACGGCATCGGCTCCGACATGCTCGAAGAGCTCAAGTTTGCCTACTTCAAGCACAAGGATGCTGGTGGCGCGCTGTGGCCTGACAGCTTTGCCCGCTTCCTCTGGAACGGCAACACCCTGCTGGAACGCAACTTCGGCGCCAAATTTGGCCGCCTGGAGCCGGGCTACAAGGCCGACCTCACACTCTTCGACTACGACGCACCGACCCCGCTGGCACCGCGCAACCTCGGTGGCCATCTCGCCTTCGGCATGGGATCTGCCAGCGTCAATAGCGTGATGGTGGAGGGGCGCATGGTCTATCAGGACCGCGAGTTCCCGTTCGATGTCGCGCCCATTTATCAGCAGGCCAGCAAGGTGGCGAGCCGCCTGTGGCAACGGATGGATCAGCTGGCCTAAGGCCACCTTCCACAGTTTTGGACCGGATTGCCCACCCTGTGGAATTCCCCGGCGGCGGGCAGCAAGAGTAAGGACGACACATGATTGAGCAATTCTTCTGACCCGAGCAACTGGGTCAGGCTTTGGAACTCAAGGCCCGCTTTGGCAACGACGCCGTCTACATGGGGGGCGGCAGCAAGCTTAACGCCGCCCCGACCCGCACCGACAAGAAGGTGGCCATTTCGCTGGAACAGCTGGGACTGAACCAGATTGAACAGCAGCAGGGCCAGCTCCATATCGGCGCTACCGTCACCCTGCAGACCTTGAAAGATGATCCCCGCACCCCGGCCGCCCTGTGTGAGGCGCTGGGGTTTGTCTACTCCCGCCATGTGCGCAATCAGGCCACCCTCGGCGGCGAAATTGCCTGCCAGCAGCAGGACTCCCCGCTGCTGCCGGTACTGCTGGTGCTCGAAGCCGTGGTGGTGCTGGAGAACAACCAACTGCAACCCATCGACGCCTATCTGGCGGGTCAGCGCAATGCCCTGGTACTGGGAGTTGTGCTGCCGGAGCCTGCGCTGCGTTGTGCCACTCGCCGCATCAGCCGCAACGCCGATGGTCTGGCGGTAATGACCGCCGCCGTGGCCCTCGATGCCCTTGGTGAGATGCGGGTCGCCGTTGCTGGTGTTACGCCGCAGCCGATGCGCCTGCGTGACGTGGAGCGCCGCGATCTGCACGACGCCGCGCTGGAGGCCGCCGTGAGCGAGCTGATTTCGCCCCGTGAGGATCTGGCGGGCAGCATAAGTTACAAGCGCTATATCAGCGGGGTAGTGGTGGCGGATCTGCTGGTCGAGTGTCAGCAGCAGGAGGTACAGGCATGATGGAACTTAACTTCACACTGAACGGTGCCCTGCGCACCGTTATCACCCCGGCTGGCGAGAATGCCCAGCGGGTGCTGTTCAACCAGTGCCGGATGCACTCGGTGCGCAACAGCGACGACGGCTTTGGCTTTGCCGGCTCCGACGCCATCCTGTTCAACGGCAAGGTGATCAACGCCTCCCTGTTGATCGCCGCCCAGCTGGAGGGGGCGCAGGTGCGCACCGCCGAGTCGCTGGGCAGCTGGAACCAGCTCAGTCTGGTGCAGCAGGCGATGGTGGATGTGGGCGTGGTGCAGTCCGGCTACAACGATCCGGCCGCCGCGCTCATCGTCACCGACCTGCTTGATCGCCACCCCGAGCCCACCCGTGATCAAATCGACGATGCCCTCTCGGGCCTGTTTCACCGCGATGGCGGTTATCAGCAGTTTTATCAGGCCATCGAGCTCGCCTGCTCGCGCCTCAAGGACCCGGATTACCTGTGCCAGATCGCCCCCGAGTTTCGCGACGATTTGCGCCATATCGGCAAGAGCTGTCCGAAAGTGGACGCCGCCAAAATGGTGCAGGCCAAGCCCTGCTACGTGGAGGACAGGGTTACCGAGGATGCACTGATCATCAAGATGCTGCGCAGTCCCCATCCTCATGCGGTGATCACCAAACTCGACGTGAGCCGCGCGCAAGCGCTGCCGGGGGTTGTGCATGTCATCACCCACCTCAACTGTCCGGATGTGTTTTACACACCGGGTGGTCAGAGTGCTCCCGAGCCGTCACCGCTGGATCGCCGTATGTTCAGCCGCAAGGTGCGCCACGTAGGTGACAGGGTTGCCGCCGTGGTGGCCGAGAGCGAAGCGATCGCATTGGCTGCGCTCAAGCTCATCGAGGTCGAGTATCAGGTGCTGCCTGCGGTCATGACCATCGATGAGGCGATGGCCCCCAATGCATCGCTGGTACACGACGAACCCATCGTCTACATGGCGGGTGCGCCTGCGGATCTCGAGCAGCAGAACGCCTGCTCGGTGCGCCGTGGCGACGAGCACATGATCATCAACTTCCCCATCGGCTCCCGCCCGCACGAGAACCTGGCCGCCAGCGTCCATGGCCAGATCGGCGATGTGGCCAAAGGCTTTGCCGAGGCGGACGAGATTGTCGAGCGCACCTACGAGTCGACTCAGGCCCAGCAGTGCCCGACCGAGCCGCACATCTGCTTTACCTACATGGATGGGGATCGTCTGGTGATCCACGCCTCCACCCAGGTGCCGTGGCACGTGCGCCGTCAGGTGGCGCGCATCGTCGGCATGAAGCAGCATCAGGTGCATGTGATCAAGGAGCGGGTAGGGGGCGGCTTTGGCTCCAAGCAGGATATCCTGCTGGAAGAGGTGTGCGCCTGGGCGACCAAGGTCACCGGCCGTCCGGTCACCTTCCGCTACACCCGTGAAGAGGAGTTCATCAGCAACACCTCCCGCCACGTGGCCAAGGTGAAGGTGAAAGTGGGGGCCAAAAAAGATGGCACCATTACCGCCATCGAGATGGATTTTCGTGCCAACACCGGTCCTTACGGCAACCACTCCCTGACGGTGCCGAGCAATGGTCCTGCGCTCTCTTTGCCGCTCTATCCGTGCGACAACGTGCGCTTTACCGTCAACACCTACTACAGCAACATCTGTCCAACTGGCGCCTATCAGGGTTACGGTGCGCCCAAGGGTAACTTCGCCCTGACCATGGCCATTGCGGAACTTGCCGAGAAACTGGGGATCGATCAGCTCGACATGGTGGAGCACAACCGGGTGCACGAAGGGGACATCCTCAAGGTGCTGGGTGCCATCGGCGAGGGCAAGATGCCTACCTCGGTGCCCCACGCCGCCAGCTGCGCTCTGGAACCCATCCTCAAACAGGGTCGTGAGCTGCTCGCTTGGGACAGCCCCAAACCCGCTGACGGGGATTGGCGCATCGGTCGTGGCGTCGCCATCATCATGCAAAAATCGGGGATCCCGGATATCGATCAGGCCAACTGCATGGTCAAGCTGGAATCGGACGGCACCTTTATCGTCCACTCCGGTGGCGCCGATATCGGCACCGGCCTCGATACCGTGGTCGCCAAGCTGACCGCCGAGGTGCTCGGTTGCCCGCTCAGCGATGTGCATGTGATCTCTGGCGACACTGACCACGCCCTGTTCGACAAGGGGGCCTACGCCTCGTCAGGTACCTGCTTTTCCGGTAATGCGGCCAAGATGGCGGCCGAGAATCTCAAGGCGAAGATCCTGTTCCATGGAGCTGCCATGCTGGGCGAGCCGGTGGAGGATGTTGAGCTGGTTCACCCTGGCATAGTGCGCGGCAAGCTGGGGGAGGTGAGCCTCGCCAAGCTGGCCCACAAGGCGGAGACCGGTACCGGCTTCGGCATTCTGGTGGGCACCGCCAGCTACATCACCTCTGAGCTCGCCTTCCCGTATGGGGCCAACTTCGCCGAGGTGGCGGTCAACGTCAGAACCGGCGAGATCCGTCTCGACAAGTTCTACGCTCTGCTCGACTGCGGCACGCCTATCAACCCGGAGCTGGCCCTCGGCCAGATCTACGGGGCGACCATGCGGGCCATCGGCCATACCATGACCGAAGAGATCTGCTACGACAGCAAGGGCATCCCGCTCACCCGGGATCTCAAGAGCTATGGCGCGCCCAAGATTGGCGACATTCCGCGCGATTTTCGGGCCTTCCTGGTGCCGAGTGATGACAAGGTTGGTCCCTACGGCGCCAAGTCCATCTCGGAGATCGGGGTGAACGGCGCCGCGCCCGCCATCGCCACCGCCATCCACGACGCCTGCGGTGTCTGGCTGCGCAAGTGGCACTTCACGCCGGAGCAGATCCTGCGCGAACTGGGCAAGCTGGAGCACAACGTGTCGGCATAACAAAGAAAAGGTGAGGGGCGGGCGCAAGCTCGCCCCCAGCACCTGGCTGCAGGTAAACCGTTATGACCCCATAGGATCGGGCCTGCTTTCCATCCAGTCGGTCAACTTCTCCTTCGTGACCGTGATGATCGCCCTGGGCGGTGCCATGAAGAAAGATGGCCTGCACGAGGAGCTGATCGTGCCTCAAGTCGATCGCACCTGATTGTTAAAGCCACAAGAACGTCAACAGAACAAAAGAAACAGGGACACGGTTATGAAAAACGACAACTCTGTCAAAGCGGTGCGCGGCAGTTTCTTCGACATCACCCGGGTGGTGGATCAACCCGAGGAGATTGAGCCCAATGCGCGTCTGGTCGAGGATGGGCTGCTGATCATTCGCAACGGCTGCATCGACTGGTTCGGTGAGTGGGAAGAGGGCCGGGATCGCATTCCGGCCGAGGTGCGGGTGCGCGATTACCGCGGCAAGATGATAGTGCCGGGCTTTGTCGATACCCACATTCACTACCCCCAGAGCGAGATGGTGGGGGCTTACGGTGAGCAGTTGCTGGGGTGGCTTAACAGTCACACCTTCCCGGCCGAGCGGCGCTACAACGATCTCGAGTATGCCCGCGAGATGTCCACCTTCTTTATCAAGCAGCTGCTGCGCAACGGCACCACCACGGCGCTGGTGTTCGGCACCGTCCACCCCGAGTCAGTGGATGCCCTGTTCGAGGCGGCGAGCCGCATCAATATGCGGATGATCGCGGGCAAGGTGATGATGGATCGCAACGCCCCCGACTATCTGCTTGATACTGCCGAGAGCTGCTATGTGCAGAGCAAGCAGCTTATCGAGCGCTGGCACGGCAATGGTCGCCTGCTTTATGCCATCACACCACGATTTGCACCCACCTCGACACCCGAGCAGCTCACTATGGCGCGGCGACTGCGCGAAGAGTTTCCCACCACCTATCTGCACACCCATCTGTGCGAGAACAAGGAGGAGATCGCCTGGGTCAAATCTCTGTTCCCGGCGCATCAGGGCTATCTCGATGTCTATCACCAGCATGGCCTCACCGGCCACAACTGCGTCTTTGCCCACTGCGTCCATCTGGAAGAGCAGGAGTGGGATTGCCTGAAGGAGACCGGCTCCACCATCGCGTTTTGCCCCACCTCGAATCTTTATCTGGGCAGCGGCCTCTTCAAGCTGCACAAGGCGTGGCGCAAGCAGGTGAAGGTGGGGATGGGCACCGACATCGGCGCGGGTACCACCTTCAACATGCTGCAGACCCTCAACGAGGCCTACAAGGTGATGCAGTTGCAAGGGGAGCGGCTCTCGGCCTATCAGGCTTTCTATCTGGCCACCCTGGGCGGCGCCCATGCGCTGGGGCTTGATGAGAAGATCGGCAGCTTTGCGCTGGGCAAGGAGGCGGATTTCGTGGTGCTCGACCCGGTCGCCACCCCGCTGCAGCAGCTGCGTTATGACAACTCCACCACCCTGCGGGACAAGCTCTTTGTGCTGCTGACGTTGGGGGATGACAGATCCATCTACCGCACCTATGTGGATGGCCAACTGGTACATGAACGGGGGTAGGGGATGGAGGGGGCTGCCACGGCGCAGCCACGAGGATACGGTGGTTGGCGTGCCCACAGGGAGGCCAACACCCAAGTAAGAGCGGGGCATGTTTCCCCGCAACAGAAGGTGAAATGGCCCGGTTTTTTTGACCAGCAAGGCAAACGTTTGAGTCAAGGCTGCCTCTCCTGGTCTGTCTGTCGCACTCTCTGCCGACATCGCCTGTTTTTCACCAGACTGGCGCTCGGCAGACCCACAGATCCTGCCGCCATTTCGTCATGGAACACTCAGGCGCGTGTGAAGGAGTTGGGTATGACCCAAGCAAATAGCAGGACAAACAGCGTGGAACCGCTGGCCAATGATGACGCCGGCAAGAGCGCACCAAAGCAACAGCCGCTCGCGGCTCTAGATCGCTACTTTATGATCAGCGAGCGGGGCAGCAATATCAGGCAGGAGGTACTGGCAGGCCTCACCACCTTCCTTGCCATGGTCTACTCGGTGATCGTGGTGCCGGGTATGCTTGGCAAGGCGGGCTTTCCCCCCGGCGCCGTGTTTGTCGCCACCTGTCTGGTGGCGGGTTTTGGTTCGCTCTTGATGGGGCTCTGGGCCAAGCTGCCCATGGCCATCGGCTGCGCCATCTCGCTCACCGCCTTTACCGCCTTCAGCCTGGTGCTGGGGCAGCAGATCCCCATTCCGGTGGCGCTCGGTGCCGTCTTCCTGATGGGGGTACTCTTTACCGCCATCTCGGTGACCGGGGTGCGTAGCTGGATCCTCGACAACCTGCCGATGGGGATTGCCCACGGCACCGGCATCGGGATCGGTCTCTTCTTGCTGCTGATTGCCGCCAACGGGGTGGGGTTGGTCATCAAGAATCCGTTGGAGGGGCTACCGGTGGCACTGGGGGCCTTTACCTCCATGCCGGTCATCATGTCCCTCATCGGCCTTGCGGTGATCGTCGGGCTGGAGAAGCTGAAAGTACCGGGCGGGATCCTGCTGGTGATCATCGCCATCTCCCTCTTCGGCCTCATCTTCGATCCGGCGGTGACCTATCAGGGGCTGTTTGCCATGCCGAGTCTTGCCGATGAGCAGGGCAAGTCCCTCATCTTCACTCTGGATATCATGGGGGCCCTCTCGCCGCTGGTGCTGCCAAGCGTGCTGGCGCTGGTGATGACGGCGGTGTTTGATGCCACCGGCACCATACGGGCGGTGGCATCAAAC
>NZ_CAWNYS010000032.1:0-10282 GCF_963878295.1 Aeromonas sp. HMWF014
GGCAATCATCTCCGCCAACTGGCGGGTTCGCACATAGGGCTCGGTGACCCGATCGTGGACGATGGCGCGGGCTATTTTCTTGGCAAAACGCTCCTCGCCGAAGGTCTTCAATACCCAGGCAATGTCATCCACATCGGCGCGAGCCAGCCACTGTGCGGCACTCTGGCCGGAGGTGGGGTCCATCCGCATGTCGAGCGGGCCGTCTTTCATGAAACTGAAACCACGCTCGGCATCGTCCAGCTGGGGGGAGGAAACACCCAAATCCAGCAGAAAGCCGTCTACCTTGCCCAGCAGACCGCGCTCGGCCAGATAGGTAGTAATGCCGGAGAAGGGGCCGTGCACGATTTCGAAACGGGGATCCTGGATCTTGGCAGCCTCTGCAATGGCCTGGGGATCCCGGTCAATAGCGATCAGCCGGCCGTTCGGGCCAAGGTGCTGGAGAATCAGACGAGAGTGACCACCCCGGCCAAAAGTACCGTCGACGTAGATGCCGTCCGGCTTGATGGCCAGCCCTTCAACGGCTTCGTGCAACAGCACTGTGATGTGTTCAGCGGCTTGGGTCATTTATAAAGAAAAATCCTGTAGTCGTGGCGAGCTTGCCCAGTCGTCCTCGGGCAGGCCCTGAATGTCATCATTGACCTGTTGTTGCCAGCGGGCTTCATCCCACAGCTCAAACTTGTTGAGCTGGCCCACCAGCATGATCTTCTTGTCCAGCCCGGCGTGGTTACGCAGTGGCTGGCTCAGCAGCAGACGGCCATTGCCATCCAGCTCGCATTCGGTCGCATGGCCGAGCAACAACCGCTGCAAGCGGCGCTCTACGGGGTTCATGCTGGAGAGCATCTTGAGCTTGCGCTCTATCTCTTCCCATTCATTCAGGGGGTAAAGCAGCAGGCAGGGATGAGCAATATCTATGGTGCAGACCAGCTGGCCCTCGCTTTCGTCGCGCAGCCAATCACGGTACTTGGTCGGAATTGCCAATCGCCCTTTGCTGTCCAGGCTGATGGCGTGAGCACCACGCAACAAATTGCAGTCCCTGAAAATGAGTTAAGAGGGCAAATCGCCCGATAAAAACCACTTTGATCCACTTTTCCCCACCTTGAAGTTTAAGGACGTGCTGAGGGCTTTTCAAGAGAGGATATCGGGCATAGGGAACATATTGACGCAGTGTTTGGGCAGCGCTGATTAAATGAGTTGATTTTCCACGAGTTATTTGTGTAGAAATAAAACCGATTAATTTTGGGCTGGGGTATAAACCGCCATAATCAGGGAGAAATAATGAAGCGGTACAATACAACGGTGCACAAAATGATGCTGACGCCGACCACAGGGTAAATGATGTAGTCATCCCCTGCTCGCCGTGCCCGCAAGCAAACCAGCTGGCAGAGCAACAAGTTGTAGATGATCAGCAGAAATGTCAGCAGAAGATTAGTACCAAAGGCCAGCTCCCCTGTATACATGACATAGAGACCCATCAACACAAAATTGGCGAGAATCAAATACAGTAAAAACTTCTGGATCGCCTTGCCCGCTATCGGGGTCTTTTTTACTCGTGTTATCATGCTTACCACGTCCTGGATTCCACATGAACAGTCGACAAAAACTGTCAAAAACTGTTGAGATACATCATGTTTTTATTGTTCAGCCCTCCCTGCATACCCCTGACATCATGACTCGGGTACTCTGTTGGCTAGTTGGCACTCTGTTACTGACCTCTCCCTATTGTTATTCCTATCATAACTATCATTGGCAGGCTGGTTTTCCTACCCCTGTACAAGGAAAAGGAGTCGAACTAGTCACTCAACAGACTCAGTTCCTACTGCAGCAACGTGAGCATCTGCAAAAAAGAATCACTCAGTCGCAGCCAATGATCCGGTGGGTCGGACAACAGGTTCGTGAACGTAAGCTACCTACCATGCTCACTTTCCTTCCCTTGATTGAGAGCAGTTATCGGCTGGATGTTGTATCAGCTGCAGGGGCTGCCGGACCTTGGCAGTTGATGCCAAGTACCGCGGCTCGTTTTTCCATTCCCATGATTTCAGGTTTCGATGGACGCTACTCTCTACCACTCGCAACTGATGCGGCACTCACCTATCTCAGTTGGCTCTATCAGTTTTTTGGTCAAGATTGGCTGCTGGCTTTGGCGGCTTACAACGCGGGAGAGGGGCGGGTGCTGAAAGCAGTACTCGATGCAGGAACTCGTAATGTGTGGGAACTATCCCTACCGACAGAAACGCGGCTATATGTGGCCCGGTTCATTGCACTATCTCAGCTACTGGATCGCGCAGAACAATACCAATTCGTTTTGCCATCTTGGCAGGAAGGGGAAGATTTGCAGGTGATACGGCATCCGAATAGCTGCTCATTACTGGATTGGGCGATGGCAAAAGGTGTAGCCATGAATGAGGCCAGTCGCTGGAATCCTGCCTGGCAGCTACCCAACGCTCTTGGAGTAACCAACTGTCCCATCGTCTATAGCCGCGGGAAATCCCCTACTCCAGTCACAAAAAAAGGGCAGAACATCATTCAAAAAGCCATTTCATTAGAAAGCTTGCATGACCCCTTGCTGCTGCAGGCAGCAAGGGGTCTGGATATGAGCCGTGGAGCTATCAGACTGGAGCCGTTACCGGATCCACTGGGACTGGAGACGAAGCGCCCCCTCCTGATACCATGAAACAATGTCGCCAATGACTGAGCACTGGCGACAGGTCTACTGATTCTGGATCTGACCAACGGGCGCCATAGAAGCTCAGGTATTGACCAATTGAACGCCGATGAGTGATTTGGCAATCCAACACAATACGTGGGGAGAGCGACAGACTGACAATCTCGGGCAGGATGAAACGTGCAGGTGCCAGAAAGCCAACCCCCCCCGGCCCTATATCCTTGATCACAACCCGGCCGATGCTCTTATCGAACAGAAGACCCGACACCATGAGACGTGCTGCAATACCACAGCTTTGTGACTCCAGTGGAGTACTGCCATCATGCAAATACCAACGGGGGACCTTACGGCGAGGATCACTCAGCGTATCCGATCCCGGCAGGTCCATTTCAAGGTTGTCCATGAGAAGTGTCGTCCTTGGCTTGCTTCACTGCTGCTTTCGTTTGCACACTGAATAACTGTTCCAGATTTTTTTCCGCCTGACTTGTCATTACCAGCAGTTCGATGCGGCGGTTTTGGCTACCTTGAGGATCAGCTTTATCCTCCAGCATGGTATCTGACATGGCCACAACCTGCCCGACGCGTTCTGGGGGCATACCTCCGGCAAGCAAGACCCGCCTTGCCATCATGGCACGATCAGATGAAAGCTCCCAGTTGCTGTAGTTGTCACCCGCAAAAGGGGTGCTATCGGTGTGGCCCGAGATCATGACTCGGTTTTCAACTCGCTGAAATATGGGAGCCAACGCCATTAGCATATGCCGGAAGAAGGGGCTGATCCTAGCACTCCCACGGCTGTACATCTCACGCTCATCGTCATCACGAATGAGGATCCTCAAGCCTTGCGGTACCAGTTGTAGCTCAAGGTTGTTTTTGGCTTGCATCTGATCCGCCAGCGAGCCAATGAACCCTGCCAGTTGCTTCATCTGTGCCTCACCTTCAATTTTCCCCACCAGCAAGTTCTCGTAACCACCGCTGGCCCCATCAGAAAAGATGCTGCGATTCCGCTGCATATGCTTTGGCATCCGCTGTCCTTCCTCGATAAATTTGGGACGGAGCTCTTCCAGCACAGATGGGTGGCCTCCCAGATCCACCGGGTAGGGACTGTTGCGGATATCGAACGGGTTTGCTTCACTGTCCATGATACTGTAATCACGTAAACGACTGGCGACGACCTCACGCTCTTCCTGACTTGAGACAGCCAGGATCCATAACACCATGAAAAATGCCATCATCGCCAAGGTGAAATCGGCAAAGGCCACTTTCCAGGCCCCCCCCCCCTTGGGCGCACTGTTACGCCGTTGCTGACGCTTGATGATGATCTGTTCGTGGTTGCGCATTACATGGCCCTGTTCGTCACCCAATCTTCCAATTCAAGGAAGCTGGGTTTAACGTCAGGCTCCAGCATCTTACGGCCTGAATCGACCGAGATGAGCGGGGTTTTGCCACGAAGCTGGGCGATCAGAATAGATTTGATACACATCAGCAGTCCTATCCGGCGCTTGACCATCTCCTCCATGGCGTTGCTGATAGGCTCCAGCAAGCAGTAGCAAAGGAAGATGCCAATGAAGGTTCCCACTAACGCCGCAGCGACATGCACGCCGATATTGCTCAATGGGCCATCCAGGTGCTGCATGGTAATAATGATCCCCATCACCGCAGCCAGAATACCGAAACCCGGGCAGGCCTCACCTGTCTTGTGCAGGGCGTGTGCCGGTTTGAGCATGTCCTCTTCAATAGCCATGATCTCCAGTTCCAGCATGGTATCCAGCTCATGAGGCGTAATCTTGCCCATGCCCAGTAAACGCAAGTTATCAATGATGAAACCGAGCAGTTGAGGGTCTTCCGATATCTGGGGATACATCAAAAACACTGAGCTCTGCTGCGGGTTTTCGATATGTTCATCGAGTGCCTTCATGCCCTTATTGCGAGTCTCCTCCAGCAATTGGTGCATCAAGGTCAACAGTTCACGGTAGATCTCTTTCTCATCCTTGTTGGATTTGAAACACTGCTTCATCTGGTGCCACATCTCATGCATCACCTCTTTCGAGTTACCAAGAAACATGGAACCGACCGCAGCACCTATGATGATGATAAGCTCAGCTGGCTGCCACAACGCGATCGGCTTTCCGCCCGCCATCATGAAACCACCCAGCACACAAATGAAAATGACGCCAAGACCTATCTGTTTTTGCATGAACGCTCCCGCAGAATTCAAGGAGCCTCACCACACCTGGTGAAGCATTAATATATGGAGTCGACCAAACGTTGCTTGAGCTGAAGGACGCACTGTTTGTGCAATTGGCAGACTCGTGATTCGGTCAGGCCCAGCACCAGCGCGATCTCTTTCATATTCAACTCTTGCTGGTAATAGAGTGAGAGCAGCAGTTGCTCTCGCTTGTCCAATGAGGTGAGAACCTTGCTGATGGTCATGGCCATATCAACATCATCAGACTCAGTGGCAGGTGCCTTGCCGCCATTCTCCAGCCACTCTTCCAAGCTCTGTAACGCTTCGGCTTGACTGGCATATGCCAGTTGGCGTACTTCCTCCACGGTACAATTCAGGGAGACGGCCAGTTCTTGCTCAGTCGGGGCTCGTCCCAAACGGTTATACAGTTCTCGCTGGGCTTGATTGTGGCTATGCACCTGCTGACGTAGTTGACGAGGCCGCCAATCCAGACGCCGAAGCTCATCGAGCATGGCACCACGAATCCGTTTGAAAGCGTAACTTTCAAACTGAGGGTCCGGTTCACTGTCATAACGACGCCAGGCCTCCAGCAGGCCCATCATACCAACCTGCTCCATATCCTCCTGATCGAAGCAGGCAGAGACCTGGCTGCGCAGGTGGCTGGCTGCCCGTTTAACTAAAGGCAGATAACGAGTCAATATAGCCTGCTCACCCATACGAGGGGGTGACGTGGCAAACTCAGGCGGCGTATCCCAGTTGGCATCCATCATGCGGTGTTACTGCACCAATACCTTGGTGATCAACACTTCATCCAGATAGGTCTTGTACCCATAGCCCTGCAGTGTCGTAACCAGTTTACCAAGCAGAGAACTTTGCAATGCCGTGATGTTCTGGAGCTCTTTTTTCACATCATCGTGCGTGCGATGGCTGAAATACTGCACCATCGCATTGCGGATGAGTGGAGTCAGCTCATTGAAGGTATTCAGTTGTGCCGGATTGTGAGTAACCAGCGCCACTTCCAGCACAAGATAACGAGGCTCGGCGCCCCCTTCCAGACTGATGACAAAGCGATCCATCGGTTTGAACAATGGAGTCGCACTCAACTCAGGCGTAGGTTCGGCCAGCCCCAACCACACGGCGACCAAATCACGCTTCAGATAAACGCCATAGGCCAGCACGGCTAATAGGCACAGGGCCATCACGACCACCATCAACCACTTCATGACACGCCGCATAATATGAATCACTCTTGCTATTGCCGGATAATAAAAATCAGACCAGGGTATTCAGCCAGTCCCGCATAGTGCGATCAGTTGGATCAAGATCCTCTTGCCACTGCCGCCTGCCGGCCATAATTTGCTGTTGCTGCCATTTTTCCTGCTGTCCCTGCTCACTTCCCTGACCAACATTGACCTCAACCCCACCAGCATGATGGGGAGCTAAACTCATTCGCAGTCGCTCCATTGACTGGATCAATGTTTCTCGCACAGCAGGATTGGTTACATTGATCTGAACGTTGAGACGGTCACCATCGACCCGAACGGTCAGTTCAAGCTTGCCCAGCTCAGGCGGGTCAAGACGGATATGTGCTTGCTTGATCTGTTGATTGACCTGGATATCAAGCTTGTCCTTCAACACATCGACCAGTTGCTGGCCCCACTGTGCAGGGTTATCAGCCAACTTGGCGGGGGCCCATTGATATTCCATCGGCCGGGTAAGAGGCGATGACAACAGGTTTCCCGCCCCCCCCTTGAGCTCGGATACTCCAGACTCACGCTCGGCTGCCACTTCACCGCCCAGCACGGGTTGCAAACTGGCTATCAGCTTGTCGCGTAATGGCAGGTCGCCGCCCTGGGCAGCTTGCTGTCCCACCATCATTCGGGAAAAATCGGTCACGAAAAAGGCAGGTTTATCCTTGCCCAACGAGGCCAGTTCAACAACATGGGGCCGTTCTGTCTCCTGTCGCGTATAGGCCGACAACGAACGCAATGCCACCGATATGGAGGGAGCACCGTCATGAACGACTCCACTCTCCTTCCCGCTACTCATCGCTGCATCAGGTTGAGCATATCGCACAGATGATAACCTCGTGACGTCATCATTCAGGATGAATACGGGTGGCATGTTGGCGAAGGACTCCAATTGCTCAGTCGCATCTTCTGGCACCTCATCGGCCACATCAGTGTCAGCCTCGTCAACAACCTCCGCTGGCAGCGCAGTGAGTTCTTCTGTGAGCGAAAGATCCAAGGGGTGGTAAATTTCGCCTTGCTCGTCGGATTGACGAGCAAGGCGGCTGAACCCGGTCGATTCGAGGCTAGATAAGCTGTCGACACCGGCAAACTGGATCATGCCCATTCTTGTACCTCACCATAAGCCTGTAACCCCTCCCGTTTCAGAGACAGATCGCGCCATTCCTGCTCACGCAGTGCCGTTTCTTGCTGACATAACAGCAAGGCCTCCTGTTGCCAGTTACGTACCTGTGCACGAGCTGGCTCCAATGATGACCACACGTCCGGTTGCTGGAGCATTTGTTGAATGAATTGAGTCAGCCGGCTATCGGTCAGCCGCACAGCGTCCCATTGGCCAGCACGCGCCTGTTGTAAGCTCAGGCGACCCAGCCCCAACAGCTGACGCTGACGCGTCTCGAGTTCTGTACTGAGCGGCTTAGACCCGATCATCGACATGATAATGGCCCCTAATTAAGATGACCTTACCGACTAGCAAGGAGCAGGCCAGATATGGAGTTGAGGAATTTCAGATGATAGCGGTGGTATCGAGTTAAAACAGGGGAAGGATAACTTCCGCATTAGCGAGCATGCTGCGCCATCGCTTCCCAACCTTCTTTCAATTCCAGCAGAATGCGACGAACCTCGACAAACCCGGCGACATCGTTGGACACGCTGATCTCAAACAAACGCTGACCACAGTAGTCGTAAAGACGATGCAGATTGGCGGCAAGCTCCCCGCCCTTCTCCATGTCAAGAGCACTATCCAGTCCCCCCAAGATTTGCAGGCACTTGTTGATAGTCTGCCCCTTACGCTCAAATTGCTTGGCAAGAATATGGCCTTCCGCCCTGGCCATCTCATCGAGCAGACCATCCATCAGCATCAGCACCAGCTGATGTGGATCGGCACTGGCAGCCTTGGCCTGAGTAGCAGCAAACTGATAGGCATCGTAGCCATCTTGGTGTTCAAACATGTACAACTCGCTTGTTCGGGATAAGACGCAACGGATGGTGAGACTGACTCTGGCTTAGAGTGAGCCCATTGTCTGCATCATCTGATTCATGATGGTAAACTGGTTGAGATAGCGCTTATACGCGGAATCCATACGACGATCCAGTGCTTCCATTCGTTCATTTACACGCTTTTCACCAGCCTCCAACCCGCTCTTGCGCCCCTTCAAGGCACCGTCGCGTTTGGTGTAAGGATCGAGTGAGTCACTCATCCGCTTGAGCAGGCCATCATCTCCCATCAATGCCTTGCCAAGCAGTTCGGGATCCTTCTCCAGCGCCTTGTTGAAATCAGTCTCATTGAAAGAGAGCTTGCCCGTCTTGTCAGTTTTGATACCAAGGCTGCTCAGACTAAGGCCATTGGGCAGATCCCGCACACTGTTGGAAAGCATGCTTTTGAGACTGCGCACACCGCTATCGGAAGAGAGCGCACCAGGGGATTTAGGGTCGCTTGACGTCATCTTGGCCAGCTCATCAATCAGCTCGTTGTAGCTGTCGACGAACTTCTTGAGTGAACCGGTGACGGCTTCCTGATCCTGCGCCACTGTCACCAGCAGGGGGGCATCGTCGCCCTTCTGGGCTTTGGTCAACTGCAACGTCAGCCCGTCAACCACATTTTCAATCTTGTTGCTGGCGGAGGTAATGGTCAGTGGATCATTCCCTCCCATCTTCAGTATGGCATCCTGTGCCTTGGTAATTTCGCGCGGATTAGCAACCGCGCTCCCCAGTGCATCGGAGGCATCACCACTGTAGTTAAGGGTGATGGCATTCTCTACGCCACTATCCTTGCTGGTCAGCACCATGTTGACCTTGCCATCGGTACGAACCAGTGTGGCTTTGACCCCAGGGTTGTCCATAGCACCGTTGATGTGGGAGACCAGATCCTTGACTGTCGACCCAGGTGCAAAGGTGGCCAGATTGATTTCGAGCGTCTTGCCTTTAACTGTGAGAGAGAAAACGCCATCCGCAGGCAGAGGATCAGTCTCGCTATCCAGGCTGAGACCAACCTGATGAGACTGGGCCAGCTGTTCCACAAGGAAGCTGTACTGCCCCGAACTGGCCTTGCCATTGCTCGTCACCGTCATGATCCCCTCTTGGGACATGTCAGCCTTCTGGGCTTGCAGATTGGATGCCTTGTTCAGATCCTTGAGCATGGTCTGGAAACTCGACAGCTTGGTATTGAGCGCACTAATCGCACTCTGCTGCCCCTTGAGACTGTCCATCTGCTTTTTTAGCAGTTTATCCATATTCTGGCGCTCGATAGCTACCAGTTGCATCGCCATGCTGGCCGGATCTACTTGCATCATCACATCCTTTTATCTGTGGCATGCCTGTTGGAAAAAACCGAAGCGACTCTTTCCAACGCACAAGCAATAACAAAGGCCGCTCCGCTTGGAGCGGCCAGATAACTCATTAACGCAGCAGGGAAGTTACCATGCCGGTCATCTGGTTGGAGTTGGACAGCACGGACATACCAGCTTGCATCAGCATCTGGTTCTTGGTCATGTTGGTGCTCTCCTGGGCGAAGTCGGCATCCATGATGCGACCATTGGCCATGTCGGTGTTCTCTTTCATGTTGGAGAGGTTATTGACGGTGTGTTCCAGACGGTTGATGTTGGCACCGAACTGGGAACGGGTGGTACCGATGGCATCCAGAGCACTTTCCATCTTGGTGATCTGTGCATTGAAGGCAGTGGACGCCAAGGGAGTCGCTGCTGCATCGGCAGCGGCCAGATCCGTGGTCGCCAGGGCGATGGCGTCATTCACGGCCTTGACGTTAGCATTAGCAGCAACATCCAGCTTCTCGGCGGCAGAGCCACCGATCTGGAAGGTCACAGTCCCGGCACCAAACTTGCCCGTAGCACTGATCAGATCCTGGCCGCCAAACTTGGTGTTGTCGCTGATGTTTTGCAGCTCGGCAGTCAGCGCCTTCATCTCGGTCCCCATGGCCAGGCGATCTTCCGCGCTCGTGGTACCGTTGGCACCCTGGGTGGCCAGATCCTTCATACGCTGGACGATATTGGTCATCTCGTCCATGGCGCCTTCGGCGGTCTGCATCATGGAGACGGCGTCCTGGGCGTTGCGCATGCCGACCTTCTGACCGTTGGACTGAGCTTGCAGACGGGTAGCCATCTGCAGACCAGCGGCATCATCGGCGGCGGAGTTGATGCGCAGACCGGTGCCCAGACGCTGCATGGCGGT
>NZ_CAWNYS010000033.1:0-2124 GCF_963878295.1 Aeromonas sp. HMWF014
GCTCCAGATGCTGGCGCAGCCAGCGCGGGTTCAACGCCTCGCCAGTCGCGCGGCGAATGAGCTCGTCCGTGCTGTGCTGGCTGCCCTGTGACCAGATGTGGCGGCCAAGCCACGCGAGTATCTCCGGCAGGCGACCCGCCTCGATCACGCTGCTCATGTTGCCCAGCTCCCGCTCCAGTGCGAAGCGCAATTGCGCCGCATACATGGCGCCGAGCGTGTAGCTCGGGAAGTAGCCGAACGAGCCGTCCGTCCAGTGAATGTCTTGCATGCAGCCATTCTGGTCGTTGCCCTTGGTGGAGAGGCCGAGCCACTGCTGCATCTTGGCATCCCACAGCTCGGGCAGATCGGCCACCTCGATGCGCCCCTCGATGAGGTCGCGCTCCAGCTCGTAGCGCAGGATCACGTGCGCCGGGTACGTCACCTCATCCGCATCGACGCGGATAAAGCCGGGCTCGACCCGGTTGTAGAGCTTCGCCAGGTTCGCCGGCGCAAACGCCGCTTGCTCGCCAAAGTGCGCGCGGATGCGCGGCACCAGCAGAGCCAGGAAGGCCGCATCGTGGCCGAGCTGCATCTCGCAGAACAGGCTCTGGCTTTCGTGAATGCCCATGGATCGCGCCTCGGCCACCGGCTGGCCCAGCAGCTGACGTGGCAGCCCCTGCTCGTAGCGCGCGTGACCCGTCTCGTGCACGATTCCCATCAGGCTGGAGACGAACTCCTGTTCGTTGTAGCGGGTGGTGATGCGCACGTCGGTCGGCACGCCGCCGCAGAACGGGTGGCTGCTCACATCGAGCCGGCCGTGGGCGAAATCAAAGCCGAGCAGCCCCATCACCTCCTGACCAAGCGCCTGCTGGCTTGCAATCGGGAAGGGGCCTTGCGGGGTCAGCAAGGATTCGCTTTTCTGCTGTTCGCTCACCGTCTGGATCAGGCCCGGCAGCCAGCTGGTGAGATCACCGAAGATCTGATCCAGCCGCGCACTCGTCATGCCGGGTTCATACAGCGCCAGCATGGCGTCGTAGGGGCGCACCCCGAGTGCCTCGGCGCGAAGTTGCGCCACTTCCCGCGACAGGGCCACCACCTCCTTGAGATTGGGGGCGAAGCCTGCCCAGTCGTTCTTTTTGCGCTGGCTGCGCCAGGCGTGCTCGCACTTGCTACCAGCCAGCGACAAGGCTTCTACCAGATCCGTGGGTAGCAGGCTCGCATCCTGCCAGTGGCGTTTTATCTCGGCGAGGTTCGCGCGTTGGAGCTCATTCAAGTACTCGCTCTCGGCCTTGGCGATCCAGTCGCCGAGCTCGGGAGCGGTGCGTTTTTGATGGATCAGCACGCCGAGTTCGGCCATGGCCTCGGCGCGTGCCTCGTTGCCGCCCTCCGGCATCATGGCGGCCTGATCCCAGCCACAGATGGCACTGAGGTGGGAGAGCCGGTGCAGCTGTTGCTGATGTTGTTCAAGTTTTTGATATGACATGGGATTGTCCTTGTTATCGTCCCTGATGGTGTGCACCCCGTACCTGGCATGATCGGGGCCGTTCGATGCTAACACTGCCATCGCGCGTTTTACCACCCTGGCCGAAGGGGCCTGACCAGATGACTGGTACTGACTAGCCGAGGCGCTTCTGGTGTCGCTCGCGGTTCTCCGCCTTCTGGCGCTCGCTTTTTCGCAGCAGCACATAGAGGGCGCCGCTGCCGCCGTGGCGGCGCTCGGCGCTGTGCATGGCCATCACGGCCGGCAGTTGTGGCAACCAGGTGCTGACATGGCTTTTCAGCACCGCGCGCGGCGTGCTGCGCTCCCCCTTGCCGTGCAGGATCAGCAGGCAGCGGATGTCCCGCACCTCGCAATCCGCAATGAACTGCACCAGGCTCTGGCGCGCTTCGTTGAGTGTCTTCTGATGCAGATCCAGGCTTGCCTGCAGCTCGTACTTGCCGAGCCGCAGCTTCTTGTAGACCCCCTCCTGCACACCGTCGCGCTTGAAGCCGACGATGGCGTGGGGATCGAGCATCTCGACAGCCTCCATGCTGAGGTGATCCGGGGTCAGTTGCTCTGCGGTCGCGGCCTAGCGGCGGGCCAGTTGCGCCTCGGTCGGGGCGGATGTGCCCGTGAGAGAGAGGGTGTTGTCACTACGAATGGGC
>NZ_CAWNYS010000033.1:2134-11456 GCF_963878295.1 Aeromonas sp. HMWF014
TCGGCCACTTCCTGCAGAAACAGTGAGAGTTCGTCGTCATGAGACACGGCAGGCTCCCCGCATTGGAATGAGCGGGCATTATAGCGGGGGAGTCGGGGTCAGAAAATGGGGGCACAACTAGCCAGTCTGGAGGACCACTGTCAGTCGTGCCGGACAGGCTGTCGTTGCCGGGCAAGCGTTAACAGGCGATCGCGGGACCGCCTGACGAGATGTGTTACTGCTCCTCTTTCGGCGGCTTGGCATTTATCACCTTGTAGATGAAATAGGCCGCGTAGGAACTGATCAGCAGGAAGGTACCGATAATCACCAACATGGACATGAGCCCCACGCTGTTGCCGAACATCAGGTTCATCCAAAATTCCATCTCATGCACTCCTGTCATCCCATTGATGACAAGCATGATAGATACCTCTTTGGGAGTGATGAGATGATCTCGATCAAGTCCCTTGGTGGTTATTTAATCGGCGGCCGGATCTGTGAGCCATCTCGCACTCGGCTAACCCGCTGGGCAGAGCCAGCGCTGCGATGGGGCATCAATCGGTTGCCGTGCGTGGGCCCGGTGCTGTGAGTGGAGTGATGCGCCATCCCTGTTGCTCTAGCAGGGCGATCAGCCCCTGGTCACCATAAAGGTGCAGGGCGCCTACCACAATAAAGCTCTCGTTCGGCAGGGTAGGCCACTTCTTCAGCCAGTTGTGGTTGCGCTCCGCCAGCAAGGTCTGCTCCAGCCAGGCTTGCAGCTTGGGTGGCGCCATCTCGGCTTTGAGCAGGTTGACCAGGGCTGCCTGATCCCCCTGCAGCCATGCCTTCATCACGTCGCGAAAGCCGGTTTCGAGCTGGGGCAGCTCATCCAGGGTGCTTTCCAGCATCAGGGTCTGGTTGTCACCGACACTGGCGAGGTAGCCGAGCTGTTCGAGCAGGGTCTCGAGGCCGATGATGGGCTTGCCGCTCTCGGTGGCGCGCTTGGCGAAGTGTTGATCCACCCCGAGCGCGCTGCTGAAATCGGTACGTTCCAGCGCCGCCTGGGTCAGAGTGATGGCCGCAAACCAGGGGCGCAGCGGGGCGATCATGTGCTCGGTCAGGCCATTCTGGCCGGCGGCTATGAGGGTGCGTTGATACAGATCGAGCGGCACGTGATCCTTGAGGGTTTTGCCATCCACCAGCCGGGTGATGGCGCCCATCTCCTGCCACTGCGTCTGGCTGATGTGGGTGAGATCGACCTCCATCACCAGGGCACGGCTTTGTTGCCAGGCGTGTTCGACGGGATCGGGCAGCGGATAGAGCGAGGGTTTGCCCGCATGAATGGAGCCCAGCAGCCAGTGCTGCTGGTCACCCTTGCTCACCCGATAGAAGGCGGGGTCGGCAAAGGCGGTCAGCGGCAGCAGCAGGCAGAGCAGGAAGGCAATCAGCGTGCGGTGAAATTTCATGAGGCACCTTATGTTGGCGGGATGGCTTCTCTTCATAACATTAAGCCCTATGATAAGTCCTCATTCGTCACAGCCAAGAGGTTTCCCATGCCCCATCTTCGTTTTCGGGCCGTTTCCGTCGATACCCTGCAGCAGATAAGCACGCCTTTGCTGGCGGATCTGTGCGCCCTGACCGGCGGCAAGCCCGAGTTTGTCACCCTGGAGCGGGTCGAGAGTACCTGGGTACGCAGCGGGGCGGTCGAAGCCGGTTTTCCGTTTGTGGAGCTGGTCTGGTTCGAACGACCGCAGGAGCTGCAAGATGCCGCTGCGGCGCTCATCACCCGCCATCTGAAGGCGGTGCTGGGGGAGCAGACCTATGTGGTAGTGCAGGTGCTGCCCATCGTCAAAAGCCACTACTACAGCGATGGTCAGCACTATTGAAAAGCGGGTAAACAAGATAGGCGCGTCGGGTTACGCCACTAACCCAACCTGGGTTGCTTGATGCCCATGGCCGCTAACCGGATCAGGCCGACTTGGCCAGGATCCTGTCGAGCCAGCGGCTTGGCAGCAGGCGGCGCAATACCGCAAACAGCCGGGTCGGGAAGGTGACCGGGTAACGATGCTTTGGCCGCTTGCTCTGCAGCGCGTGCAGCAGCGGCGGGATGCAGGCTTCGCTTGGCAGCGTGAAACCGCTGGTGGCTCCCTCTTTTTCCAGCCGGGTCAGGGTCTGGCGATAGGCGCCCTGATGGCGGCTCTGGGCCGGATCGATATGGCGCACGAAGGCGGCGTGGGCATTGGCGCGAAAGCGGGTATCGATGGGGCCCGGTTCGATCAGGCTGATGTGCACGCCGCTGCCTTCGAGCTCCAGACGTAGGGTGTCTGTATATCCTTCCAGTGCAAACTTGCTGGCGTTGTAGGCGCCGCGATATTTCATGGCCACCAGCCCCAGCACCGAGCTATTTTGCACTATGCGTCCCTCTCCTGCGGCCAGCATGGCCGGCAGTATCTGGCGGATCAGGTGGTGCCAGCCAAACAGGTTGGTGTCGAACTGGGCACGTAGCGCCTCGGTGGGCAAGTCTTCCAGCGCACCGGGCTGACCATAGGCGCCATTGTTGAACAGACCATAGAGACGGCCCCCGGCCAGGGCCAGTGTCTCTGCCGCCCCTCGCTCTATGCTGGCGGTGTCCGCCAGGTCCAGTTGTACAGCCAGCAGACCCTGCTGTTGCAGCTGTGCAACATCGTCGGCCTTGCGGGCGGAGGCGATCACGGTAAAACCGTGCTGACCCAGCGCCTGCGCGGCAGCGAGGCCAATACCACTGGAACAACCGGTGATCAGAACAAAACGGGGCATGATGGCGTCCTTGTAACTGCTGACAGAAGCGTGCGGGCAGGATAGCGCGGATAAAAACCTTATCCGGCTCGCATGTTAGCCTGCCACCCGGAAAAAAGAAAACCGGGCCAAGTAGCCCGGTTTGCTGACATCGTAATATGCCTGATTACATGATGGTAAGTGGCATGATGATGTGGAATTTGACGTCACGCTCGGAGGTAAATACGTTTGGATAGTCAGTCCAACCTTTCCAAGTGGATGGCAGATCGTTGTTATAGTCGGTGTAGTGCAGTTTGAACAGGGTGCCTTTCAGCTTGCCATCTTGGACTGTGTAGCTGACATCGAAGTTAGCTGCCCACTCTGTATCTCCTTCGGCAACTTTAGTGCCATCACCTTTCTCCATATCCCAGCCGTAAGCACCGGATACACCGACAGACCAGCCAGGCGCACCAACCAGGTCATCCAGAGAACGCGTTACGCCGAAGAACAGTGCTTTTTCGTTGTTGGCGTTCCAGTCGGAGCGGGAATCCCACCAAATTTCGTTAGCACCCTGGGAGTTGCCGTAGCCGCGGGTCAGACGGGGCAGGTAGTTGCCTTCAGCCCCTTCCGCTTTGGTCCACAGACCTTCCAGACGGAAACCGTACTGAGCGTAGCTCCAGGCGGCGGTCAGGGCTTGTTGCCATGCCAAGCCATCATAAGTCTCTACAGGACTACCAGAGGCATTTTTGTAAGTCTCAGTCTCGGAGCCATAGAACTGGTAGCTGGTTGAGAGGCCTCCCAATACGTCAAACTTGTGAGCCAGTTTGGCGTGGTAGCTATCCATATAATCTGCAGACTGGCCGAAGGAGCCGGTAATGGCCGTGCCAGTCTCAAAGGTGTAACGAGCAGCAACTGCATGGATGTAGTCGATTTCGTTTTCTTTATCGAAGGTATTACCCCAAGGCCCGCTCCACGCTTTACTTTTGTAAAAGCCCTGAGTTTCTTTGAACCAGGGAGCCTTGTATTCATCGGCGATAGCGTAGGTCAGATAGAGACCACCAAGGTTACCTTCAATTTGTCCGCCCCGGTAAGTACCAGGTTGATAAGACCAGTTAACGCTAATTTGGCCAGGAACATACAATTGGGTATAGCCAGCTTTTGCGGTCACACCTTCAATCAGCTTCAACTTAAGAGCTGCGTTTGTCAGGCTCGCACCATTTTCAGATTCGGTGTTGCTGGTTCCCCAAGCTCGTCCCCAGAAAGAGAATTCATTCTCGGCGTTGACAGGGTTACTTTCATCAATGGCTAAGTCATAGGCAGTGAATCCGCCCAAGTCTAAACCCACCACGTCCCATGCATAGCCGGAGGTAAAGTTAAGGGCTGCTTGAGCAGTAGCATGGCTCAAGTTGGAGCGATATTTTCCGGTGTTCTCTGCAGGTACGACACCAGAGTCAACACGAACACGATCACGTTGGAAGTAGAACAGCCCGCCGGTCAGCTTGGCATCATCGGTAAAGGCTTCATAAGATTTGCCATAAGTTGGGCTCATCATATCCTGAGCTGCCAACGCCATGCTGGGGGTGACCAAGGCGGCAACAACCGCCGCGCTTAATGCAGCACGCTTGAAGATCACGTTTTCCATTTTTATAGCTCCTGATTTTATGGACTTAGCTTTTTTGTCCGGCAGTCAGGCGATGGCCCGCCGCTCGGTATTGGCATTGCAATCAAAAACCCCGTAGGGCAAAAAATTACTGGTCGTTCGTCTGCGGCCGCGACGTCTTGGCGTATGTGCGGTGGGCAGTTCTGTTCATCACATCATGTTATTTTTTGTGTTCCGATTCTTGGCTATCGGACAATGCCAAGAGTACGTTCGCGGTGCGAAATATCAATGAAAAGTTCCCGCCAAGTTTCAAAAATATGACAGAGTGCAAATAATCATGGATCTTGTCATGGACACCCGCAGCCCGCTTATATCGGCGCTGATAGCCATATTCAGGTGAAATTGGTCGGAGACTTGGGCGGATCTTTTGCAAGGGGCGTCACTTTTTTCGTTAACCTGTATGCAACAGATAATTTTGTGCCAAAAAAAAAGATATGCCCCCGCGTTGGGGGCGGGAGCGGGGGACTCATAAGAGAGATAGGACGGGATATTCAGACCTGATGGCCGAGGCAGGAGAGATGGCGTTTTTATGATTGCCACTTCATAGCGGTGCTGTCATGACAACGAAGGCGCGGCGGGCTCCTTCTGCTTGCGGGCGGCAGGTGACTTGCCCAGCATGCCGAGCAGGGCCCCCCCCATGATGAAGGCCCCGGCCAGCAGGTGACGGGGCGTCAGCTGTTCGCCATTGAGCAGCACCAGCAACAGGGTGCTCAGCAGCGGCGTCAGATAGGCCAGTGCCCCGATGCGACGGGGATCTCCGTCTCGCAGCGCCAGATACCAGGTGACGAAGGCCGCCCCCATGGGGCCGAGCGCCAGCCCCACGATCAACCACCAGTCGCGGGTGGGGATCTGTTCGAGGGGCAGCGGTCCCTCCAGCCACAGCGCAAGCAGCAGCGCCAGCAATCCGGCGGGCAGGCAGGCCGCCGCCGTCACCACAGCCGGTGCGGGTGGCAACCGGCGGGAGAGCACAGAGTAGGCACCCCAGATGATGGCTGCGCCGAGCGCCAGCAAGTAGCCGGGCAGATAGGCCTGTTGCAGCTGCAACTCGCCGTTGACCATCACCAGCACGGAACCGGCCAGCCCTAGCGCACCGGCCAGCAGGTGGCGAGCATGGAGCGGATGGCCCGGCAGCAGCAGGGGGGTGAACAGTATGATGCACAGGGGCCACAGGTAGTTGATGAGGTTCGCCTCCAGCACCGGGGCGTGGCGAAAGCTCATGAACAGCAGCAGATGGTAGAACAGCAGCGCCGCAACCGTGACCAGCCAGGTGATGGGGCTAGCCCGCCACTGGCGCCAGAACGGCAGGGCACCGGCGCCGCAGAAGAAGAGCACCAATCCCACCAGAACCAGAGGTGACACGCTGGCGATCCGTGAGGTGAGCGCCGCCAGTGAGGCCCACAGCAGTATGGTCAGCAGCGCAAAACCGGTGGACTTGTCCCACCAGGAAGAAGCAGACATCCAACACTCCTTTGCAAGATGAATAAAAAGAGGGCCAGTCTAGCAGACGGACCCTCCCTCCTGACCATCCCTGTTTTGGTCTGGTTATCGACTATTTACCGTTTACTACCGCATTGGCAACGGGGGTAATTGGCTGACGCCTTACTCCCCAGATGATCAGCGCCAGTACCACCAGTGGCAGCAAGGGGTCGAGCAAGGTGCCGCCCGAACCGAACAGCAAGTTGAGCAATGCCACGCTGGTGCCGCCAATGGCCCAGGCTATGGTGGTGGGGATGGACCAGACTACCATCTGTTGTTTGACATCCGAGATACCCATCATGCGGTTGACCACCCAGAACAGGCTGTCGTTGAAGTAGCCGAAGAACAGCGACCCCATGGTGGCTGCCTGGGCTGCCAGCAGCATGTTGACCCCCGGGATCTGGGCCAGTATGGGCGCAGAAATAGAGGCCGCTGTCACCATGGCCACTGTACCCGAGCCCTGGATCAGGCGCACCAGGGTCGCCACGATGAAGGGGATCAGGATGGGGGAAATGGGTAGCTGGGCGATCTGCTCGGCCATCTGCTGGCCCGCACCGCTGTCACGGAGCACGGCACCCAGGGCGCCACCGGCACCGGTCACCAGCAAGATGATTCCGGCCGATTGCAGCCCCTCTTCCAGGCGGGCGGCGGTGGCGTGGCGATCCATGTGCGGTACTAGTGTATAGACAGCCAGCAGCACGCTGATGGCGAGCGCTATGATGGGGGTGCCGATGAAGTTGACACCCTGCACCAGAGGGTTGGCGGCCAGGCCGTCCATGCCTTCCAGGGTGGCCAGGGTGGTGAAGATGGCCTTGAGGAAGATGAGCACTATGGGCACCAGGATCGGTAGCAGTGACAGGGTCAGACTGGGCAGGCTCTTGCCCTCCTTCCCCTGGATGTACTGCTCGTAGGTGGACTGGAGTTCATCCGGCGTCTTGGTGACCTGGGCGGCGAACTCGGGGTACTTCTTGTCGAGCCACTGGGCGTAGAAGACGATGCCGAGCACGCAGGGGATGGCCAGGGCAATGCCCATCAAGAGCATGGCGCCGATGTCCACGCCAAACAGACCGGCGACACCGAGGGGACCCGGGGTTGGCGGCACAGTGTGGTGGGTGACCACCAGCCCCCCCGCCAGCGCTACGCCCAGGGTGAGCAGGGAGCGCTTGCCGCTTTTCGCCAGCGCCTTGGCCACCGGATAGAGGATGACGAAGGCAGAGTCCACGAAAATGGGGATGCTGACGACGTAGCCCGTGATAGCCAGGGCCCACTCCTCGCGGCGTTTGCCGAGCCACTTGATGAAGCTGTAGGCGATCTGTTCGGCAGCGCCCGACACCTCCAGCAGGCGTCCCATCATGACGCCGAGGCCGATGACGATGCCGATGCTGCCAAGGGTCGAACCAAACCCCTGGGTGATGACGGTGAGGGTCTTGTCGATGCTCATGCCGCCAGTGATCCCGGCGATGCAGGCCGCGGCCAGCATGGCGATCAGGGCGTGTACCCGGGTACGCACTACCAGAAAGACCAGCACGAAGACCGCGATGATGAGTCCGATGATGGGGGTTGGTATGGTGCTCATGATGCCTCCTGCAGGTCATGGGTCATGAAACAGTCGATGATCCCGGCAAACGTCCTGTCTGCCATGAAGCCGGATGCCAGTGCCCGGCTGTTGTCTATTTGTCCGGGCCAGCTGGCGACGATGCGCTCGATGGCCGGGTCATGGGCAAAACTGACCTTGTCACGGGCCGCCTGACCACCGGCCTGGGTGAGTGCGTCCAGCATCTCGCCGACGGTGACGCTGATGCCGGGCAGGTTGATGCTGCGGCCATCCCCTCTGGGCAGCGTGGCAGCCAGCAGGAAGTTGTTGACCACGGTGGCGGGGCTCGAGAGCCAGAGGCGAAGCGCTGGGCTCACCGGGCAGGTGGTTTGTTCCCCCTGTAGCGGTTCGCGAATGATGCTGCTGACAAACGATGAGGCGGCGCGGTTAGGCTTGCCGGGCCGCACACAGATGGTGGGCAGGCGCAGTGCCAGGCCGTCGACGTAGCCCTTGCGGCTGTAGTCGTTGACCAACAGCTCCCCCATCGCCTTCTGGGCGCCGTAGGAGGAGGTCGGGGTCAGTGCCGTGCCGTCGTCTACCACCTCCGGCAGCGGGCCGCCGTAGACGGCCAGCGAGCTGGTGAACACGAAGCGGATGTCTGGGCGGGCCTGGCGGCACGCCTCCAGCAGACTGCGGGTGGTGTCCAGGTTGACCCGCCAGCCGAGATCAAAGTCTTGTTCCGCATGGCTGCTGACGATGGCGGCAAGGTGATAGACGATGGCGGTATGTTTGCTTATCAGCGATTCGGCCACTCCGGGAGCGGTCAGATCCGCCTGCAGGCAGCGTACTCGCGGGTCGGCCAGGGCTTGTGGCTCCTGGATGTCCACCAGCAACAGCTCGCTGAAAGAGAGGGAACTGTGCAACAGGGCATGAGCCAGCTTCTGTCCCAGAAAACCGCCTCCGCCGGTGATAATGATCTGCATCTTGCTATCCTCAGACTCGTTCGTGTTTAGGGTTGTTATTGTTGTGCCAGCCAGGCCAGGCCTTGCCGGGTATTGCCTCTGGGGTTGTATTCACAGCCGATCCAGTCGTGGTAGCCCGCCTGCTCGAGCACCTTGAAGAGGTGCGGGTAGGCGATTTCCCCTTCGTCTGGCTCGTGACGGTCCGGCACCGAGGCGATCTGGACGTGGCCGATGGCCGGGCCCAGTTTGCCGATGAGGCGGGTGAGATCCCCGTCCATGATCTGGGCGTGATAGAGATCGAGCTGCACCGCCACGTTGGGTCTGTCTATCTCCTGCACCAGTGCCAGGGCATCGAGCTGATGGGCGAGGAAGTAGCCGGGCACGTCCCGATCGTTGAGCGGTTCGAGCAGTACCCTGATACCGTCTTTGGCCAGGAAATCGGCGGCGAAACGGAGGTTATCGATCACGGTTTGGCGGTGGGCTGCCAGAGTGTGTGCCGGGTCGACGATGCCGCTCATGGCGTGCACCTTGCGACAGTCAAGGGCCAGGGCATAGTCACGCACGGTGGGCAGGTGAGCACGAAATTCGGCTTCTCGCCCCGGTATGGCGGCCATGCCGCGCTCCCCGGCCGCCCAGTCACCCGGCGGCATGTTGAACAGCGCCTGGGTCAGACCGTACTGCTGCAACTGGCGGGCGAGCTCGGCGGCCGGCCACTCGTAGGGAAACAGGAACTCCACCGCCTCGAAGCCAGCCTCGCGGGCCGCCGCGAAGCGTTCCAGAAACGGCAGCTCGGTAAACAGCATGGTGAGATTGGCGGCAAACTTGCTCATGGCTTCAGACTCCTCAATTCGTTGATCTCGGGCTCGCTCAGATAGCGGATCCGCTGGCCGTGCAGCAGCAGGGCGAGGCGGGCCGTCTCTTCCAGCTCCTCCATGTTGTTGACCGCGTCGACGAGATCCTTGCCGGTGACCACGGGAC
>NZ_CAWNYS010000033.1:11466-25904 GCF_963878295.1 Aeromonas sp. HMWF014
CATCACGTAGTAGGGGGTGAAGGGGCGGATCACATTGGCCGGATCCAGCCCCTCCAGACAGGAGAGGGCGGTGAGGTAGGTGCAGTGCAGGTGCACCACGGCCTGGCAGTCCGGATTGTTGTGGTAGATGGCGAGGTGGAAGGCCACCTCCTTGGAGGGGCGATCTCCCCCCAGGTGCTCGCCGCTCATGCTCACCCTGGCGAGGCGTGCCGGATCAAGCCGGCCGAGGCAGGAGCCGGTCGGGGTGGCGAGCAGGGTACCGTCCGGCAACTTGGCCGAGAGGTTGCCGGCACCGCCGGTGGCATAGCCTCGTTCGAAAAGGGATGCAGCCAGCATCACCATGGTGTCGCGCAGTGCCTGTTCAGTCATGGAAGAACTCCTGTGCCCGGCTGAAGAAGGTTTCGTCACCAAAATTGCCCGATTTGAGGGCCAGTGACAGAGGGGCATCGGTGGCTCGCACCCAGGGGACGCCGGGGGCGATTTGAGGGCCGATGTGGAAGGCGGCGATACCCAGAGCCTGGGTGATGCGGCTGGAGGTTTCACCGCCGGCGATGATGAAGCTCTCCACCCCCGCCTCGCGCAGCTGCACGGCAACTTGCGCAAAACACAGCTCCACCGCCTCGCTCGCTGCTTCGCGGCCAAAACGGGCCTGAATGGCGGCCAGCTCGTTCGGGCTGGTGGTGGCGTGGATCATGGGGGCTGGCGTTGCCGGCTGACTCAAGACCCAGCGGGCCAGCTCGGCCGGGTAATCGGCCTGTGTCAGGCATGCCGCCACATCGAGAGCCAGGGACGGTGCCATGGTCTGGTAGCAGGCCACCTGGCGATTGGTCATCTCGGAGCAGGATCCCGACAACACCACGGCGCGGTTGCAAAGCGGCCTTCCTGCCTCGCGGGCGGCAGCCCGATTACCGTCGCCGAGCAGGCGGGCCAGGCCGATGGCGAGCCCGGAGCCGCCGGTCACCAGCTGCATGTCGAGGGCAGCGGCCGCGATGTCCAACAGGTGCTGCTCGGTGAGGGTGTCGACCACGACGTAGCGCACCCCGTCGGCGGCCAGCTGCTCAAAGGCGTCGGCAATGGCGCGGGGTCCCTGACTGATGGTGGTGAACGGGACCAGACCTGCACGCCCCCCGGCCTGAGCCTCCATCAGCCGCAGCAGGTTGCTGTCGGTCATGGGGGTGATGGGATGGTGGCGCATACCCGACTCGGCGAGCGGCTGGGTGCCAACAAACAGGTTTCCCTGATAGACGGTGCGGCCGTTGACCGGCAGCGCCGGGCAGATCAGGGTGAGTTGGCTGTCCAGTGCCGTCAGCAGGGCGTCGGTCACCGGGCCGATATTGCCCGCCGCCGTGCTGTCGAAGGTGGAGCAGTACTTCTGGTAAATGCGCGGGCAACCGCGCGCTTTGAGCCAGTCGAGGGCGGCTAGGGAGTCGCGGACCGCCTCGCTGGTCGGGCAGGAGCGGCTCTTGAGGCTGATCACCACGGCGTCAACCCCCGTCAGATCAGCCTCTGCCGGGATGCCGGAAAACTGGATGGTGGCGAGGCCGTTTTCCACCAGAAAACCGGCGATGTCGGTGGCCCCGGTGAAGTCGTCTGCGATGACACCAAGTTTCATGCTGTGCCCTCCATACCCGGCAGGCTGATGCCGTCGAAGATCTTGATGACGGCGCTGTCGTCTTCCTTGCCGTGACCGGCGTTGCTGGCGGTGAGAAACATGTTGAGCGCCGTGCTTGCCAGCGGCAGCGGGAAGTGCAGCATTCGCGCCGTGTCGGCCACCAGATTGAGATCCTTGACGAAAATGTCGACTGCGGAGCGGGCTTGGTAGTCACCGGTCAGCACTCGGGCCATGCGGTTCTCGAACATCCAGGAGTTGCCTGCGGCATGGGTCACCACGTCATACATGAGGTCGAGGGAGATGCCTGCCCGGCTGGCCAGCGCCATGGCCTCAGCGGCCACGGCGATATGCACCCCGGCCAGCAGCTGATGGATGATCTTGACCGTGCTGCCCTGACCCGGATCGCTGCCGACCCGGTAGACCTTGCCGGCCACGGCGTCGAGCACCGGCTGCAGGCGTGCAAAGGCGGCGTCGGAGCCGGCGGCCATCACCGTCATCTCGCCCGCATCGGCCTTGATGGCACCGCCGGAGACGGGGGCATCCAGCATCAGCAGCTCCAGCTCGGCCAGCTCGTGTGCCAGGGCTGCGGCTTCATCAGCAGCGATGGTGGAGGAGATCATGACGCCTGTGCCCGGCTTGAGGTGGGTGGCCAGGCCGCTCTCGCCAAACAGGATTTGGCGCACTTGGGCGGCGTTGACCACCAGCAGCAGGACGGCATCCAGTGCTTCTGCCAGGGGGCGGGCATCGGCCATGACGGCGGTCGCGCCGGCTGCTTGCAACTGCTCCTGGGCGGTTGCAGAGAGATCAATGCCATAGGTGGCAAGTCCGGCCCGTAAGCAGGATCGGGCGGCGCCCATGCCCATGGCGCCCAGGCCGATGACGGCTACGTGGTAGGGTCTGCTCATCTGTCTATTCCTCGATTACAACGGATGAGCCGATAGTAAGGGGTTGTTGTGGTCAAAAATCAGGCTGGCATCACAAATTTTAACTATCGAAGTGTTAATTTTTGTTATTTGTGAATGTCTGGAGCCAATTGGATGGCTTTGGATGTCATTTTTGTGTGAATTTATGTGAGGAGTGAGCGAAAGGGGGATTTTTTATCAAAATTTCCCACTCCACTGGGGTAACATGAACACCCGTTTTACCGTTACGGATTGCCCATGATCCCCGTAGAGAGACAGCAACAGATACTGCACCTGTTGGCCGAGCGCGGTGCCGTCAGCATCACCGAACTGACCGAGCGGCTACAGGTCTCCCACATGACCATCAGGCGCGACATCCAGAAGCTGGAAGAGCAGGGGCGAGTGCTCTCTGTTTCGGGAGGGGTGAGTCTCTCCCTGCGTATCAAGAGCGAACCCTCCCATGCCGCCAAGCGCAGCCTGATGCAGGAGGCCAAGCTGGCCATTGCACGCAACGCGGCCGCCCAGGTGGCGCAGGGCAGCACCATCTATCTGGATGCCGGCACCACCTCCCTCGAACTGGCCCGCGAACTGGCGCAGCGGGAAGATCTGATGATAGTGACCAACGACTTTATGGTCTGTGCCTACCTCATCGAGCATGGTCGTTGCCGCCTCTATCACTCCGGGGGCCAGGTCATTCGGGAGAATCAGTCCTGCGCCGGTGAGGCGACCGCTCATTTCCTGCGCAATCTGCACCTTGATATGGCGTTTTTGTCGGCGTCCTCCTGGGATGCCATGGGGATCTCCACCCCCAGCGAACAGAAGGTGCCGGTCAAGCGCGCCGTGGTGGAGGCGGCCGCTACCCGCATACTCATCTGCGACTCGTCCAAATATGGCAAGGTGGGGACTTTCAACGTGGTGGGATGGGAAGTGATCGATCAGGTGATCACGGATGGGCAACTGCCGGAGAGCGCCCGCGAGGTGCTGGCCCAACATGGCGTCAAGCTCACGCTGGTGTCCTGGTTGGCAGAGCAGCAGGCCGCCGGTTAGGCGGCTCACTGCCCACGCCCTATTTACTGGCGGAGCGCTGGATCACTTCTCCCGCTTTTTCGATATCCCTGCCGATACCACTGACGGTGTTGCAGCCCATCAAGAGGACGCAGCAGAGCAGCAGTCCATATTTCATGTGTTTCATCTTGTTTCTTCTCAGGTGAGTTAGGGAATCAGTTTTAGCAAGCGTCCGTCAGGGGCATCGGTTAGCAGATAGATGGCGCCATCCGGTCCTTCCTTGACTGTGCGGATCCGTGCCCCCAGCTCGGTCAGCAGGCGTTCTTGCGAGACTATCTTGTCTCCCTCCATCTTCAGGTGCAACAGGGCCTGACCCCGCAAGGCACCGACCAGCAGGTCGCCCTGCCACTCCTTGAACAGGGTGCCTTGATAAAACGTCATGCCGGAGGGGGCGATGGAGGGAACCCAGATCCACTTTGGCGGCACCATACCGGGGGCCGCAGTGCCTGAACCAATTTTGCCGCCGCCATACTCTTCGCCAAAACTGACGCTGGGCCAGCCATAGTTGCGGCCAGGCAGGATCAGGTTGACCTCATCGCCGCCCTGGGGACCGTGTTCGTGGGCCCAGAACTGGCCAGTGACGGGGTGCAGGGCTGCCCCCTGCATGTTGCGATGACCCAGGCTCCAGATCTCGGGCAGGGCTCCGGCGTGCTGTACAAAGGGGTTGTCCTGTGGCACCCGGCCATCAAGATGCAGGCGTATGGTCTTGCCCAGGTGGTTATCGAGGGACTGGACCTGATCTCGCCCCTGATAGCGATCTCCCAGCGTGATATAGAGGTAGCCATCGTCCCCTGTCAGCAGCCTGGCACCAAAGTGGGCACCCCCGCTCATTTTCGGCTGCTGGCGAAACAGAAGTTGCCACTGGTGCAGACTGTCATCTTGCAATTTGGCACGGGCCACTGCCGTGCCTGCACCGCCCTCACCCGGTTCGCTGTAGCTCAGATAAATCCAGCCCTCCTTGTCCTGGGCCAGGTCGAGCAATCCCCCCTGACCGGCGCTGGCGATGGGAGGCAGCCCCTGCACCGAATGGCGCTCCCCTTGCGGATCGATGCGCAGCAAACGGCCTGTCCGTTCGCTGATCAGAAACTCCCCGCCAGGCAACAGCACCAGACCCCAGGGATGGGAAAGCCCCTCGACCAGCGGGATCAGGGTGATAGCCCGGACGGGCGCGATCAGACAGAGCAGTAGTACCAGTAGTCTGAGCATGTTGGCCTCCTCTACAGTGACCGGTCAAAATACAGGTTGCCGGGGTGGGTCAATATCGCTGAAGTATAGAGAGACGTGACAGAAGCATCAGGAGCAATGCCCCCCTGTACGAGCCTGGATGAGGGCGTGTTCCAAAGCAGTAGCAGGAGAAACAGGACTAGACGATTACATTGGTTGAGTATCAAAGGAATTCAACGAAAATTGGGCGCGTATTGTAAGTGGATTTAAAATGCAGCGGCCAACATCAATTTACTCACTATTGATCCGCGACATGATGCCGTTGTGGCGACTTGCCTGGGCGGAGAGTGATAGAGCACTCTTCGCCCAGACCGTTATAACTCCAGCTCGATAATGGGGAGTTCCCACCGCTCACTTCGACATTGTTCCTGGTAGGCGTCGTCTGTCTGTGCTTTGCTCCGCTCAATCATGGCGATGACGTTGGCGTGCCGGATAGTTGCAAACTGATTCAGCCAGATCTGATGACCACTTTGGGAGAGACGAGCTACAGGTGTTTGACCATGGAAAACATGGAGTTTCTGAAGCTTGTCGATATCGATACGTACAGCGTCTCCGACGTGTAATTGCCGCAGGTGCTGGTGTATCGGGTGGTTTTCGTTGCTACGTCCGGCATAACCGATATCCAGTTGGCGCATACCTATGATGGCAAAACGGCGTTGCTGTACAGGGGCGGTGGCCTGGATCGACTCGTTGTAACAACGCTCGGCAATGAGGGGGAGGTGGGGATGCCGCTGGTCAGCGCGGGACATAACCACTAACCGTTGGATTGCTCGGGTCATCGCAACATAGAAGAGGCGTCGCTCTTCCTCGATGTTGTTCGCAGTGCTTTCTGCGCAGCGTTGCCATCCGCCATCAAGGATCAAAACATGGCGATACTCTTCCCCTTTAACGCCATGCACCGTGCTGAGGAGCACGCCCTTGCCAAAGCGGATCTGACGTCGCTGTTCGCTCAGGTATTCGTAAAGGAACTGCAGGAAATAGTGCGCTGACAGCGCTTGCTCTCCCTGACTCTCCTGCCATTGGGTAATCAGATCGTACAGCAAGGTTTCCCAGCGGTTTGCCTGATCAAGGGGAGGGAGTGGATCGGCCAGTTGTTGCGCTGTCAGGAGTGCGTGGCCTTGTTGATGTAACCAGTTCTGGTAACGCAAGATCTCGCGACAGCGATGTATCGGGAAGCCATGCTCTCGATCCAGGGTAAATCTGCAGGGAATAGAAGCATCAGCGAGTGCTGAACGTACCCATGCCAGCTCTTCTTTATCCAATCCATTGCGAGCCAGTACTGCGATAGACTCCAGTGGGCATGTCGGGTCTTTTTCACGAATCAGTGTGATGTGTCTGACGATTTCAGCGGCCTGTTGGGCCGCGTCAGTACAGGATTGGACGATGACTTTGCCGCGTGCAGTCTCCAGCCCTTCCCAAGCGCCACCCGGTATCTCCATCTTGCGCCGTTCATCGATCACAATGGGATGCGAACGCTTCATGCGATCCAGATTGTGTTCTATCAGCTGGTTAGCCGTTTCGATGATGTGGCTTGTTGAGCGGTAGTTCCAGGTCAGGTAGTGCGTCTGAGCGTTGTAATCTTGCTCGAAGCGACGGATAAAGCTGACGTTCGCTTCGCGGAAGGCGTAGATAGACTGGTCGTCATCACCTACCGCCATCAGGTGCAGGCGCGCTTCTTCATCCTCTTCGCTTTTTCCAACCAGTGCAGCGATCAGTTGGTACTGCTGTTCGTCAATGTCCTGATATTCGTCGACGAGCAGAAATTGCAGACCCCCCAACAGCTTTTCCCGCTGCTCTTCCAACTCGAGACCGAGCTGGCTCTGCTCTCCCCGGAGCAGCTTGATAGCGTCATCAATGATGGTGGTAAAGTCGATATCGTCTGAGGTCCGGTTTTGCACCGCATTACCTGTCAGGCTCATCGCAAGACCGTGAAAGGTGAATACCGAGACCCTTGCTCCGTCACGCCCCAGTAGCTCGGTCAGGCGTCGGCGCAGGGACATCGCCGCATTATGGTTGTAACAGAGCAACATGATCTTGGATGGGGCGACTTGCTTGACCCGCATCAGGTAGGCGCAGCGGTGGATAATCACTTTGCTCTTGCCTGACCCCGGGCCTGCCAGTACCAGCAAGTTTTGCTCGGGTGGTGCCTGGACTATCTGCTCCTGTGGCCGGTTGTGAAGATCTTCAACAATGCGCTTCCAGGAGTGTTCGCTGGTCGCCAGTTCCAGGATCTTGTTGCGCCCTTTGAAGTAGTGACCGAGGAACTTGTCAGCTTCCATGGAGAAGTAGTCTGTCACCAGCTTTTTGGCTTGCTTGAAGTGTTCCAGGCTGATGCGGGCGTATTCATTCATCACATGGATCTGAATCACCTTCTGGCGATAGTGATGTTCAAGCGGCTGATAGTCTGCTTTGTTGTATTGCTGCTGCCGCTCCGCCGTCAGAGTGAGGGTCATTGCGCTTCGGAACACGGCAAGACCATTTTGCAGCACGATGGCGTGTTGCTCATGCAGGTAGAGCAGTGCCCGCTCGGCCCCTTTGAGCAACCACTCCTGCTGGCTGTTTGCCTCACGCTTGTTCATGAGCTGGGCCACATCCATGTCTTCTCGCAGGTATTTGACCAGTTGTTCCAGGGCAAACGACAGCATTACCTGGCGCTGGACACTCTCTTCGCTGCTTGCCAACAGGGTGTAGAGAAAATCGAGGGTGGCACCTGTGACGCGATGGCGTTGATCAATCGTCTGCTCAATCTGGGACCAGGTACGGTTGAAGGTGAGTTGGTAGAGATCCCGAGAGAGATATTTGACATCAATGGAGCCTTTCTCGCCCCCCGAGCGACCATCCTGGGACCAGCTGGTCAGCAAATTGCGCAGCAAGCCAGGGTTACTCCGTTCATGCCCCAGATCTTTGATGGCCTGATTGACCAGTCGAATGTTAAAGATCAGACCTTGCCCTGTATCAGGTTCGGGTTCTTGTTCACGCAAGGTGTCCAGCATCGCCTTTTCAATACTGTGCACTTGCCCGCAGAGCACCCGGGCGTTGTCTCTTCCTTTGGGGCGAAGCCAGGTAGTCAGTAACATCCCCTGAGAGAGCAGACCTACATCCGCCATTTGGGTGAGTACCCGCATCACTTCGCTGGCCTGAACACCACTTCCTTGGTCCGCCATGTATTGGCCTGCCTCTTCGGCAATGGTATCGGCACTGAGACCATCATCATCGGCAGCACTCATCAGCGCCTGGATAACAGCTTGCCAGATGGCGTTGGCCTTGGGAGCCAGTTTCAGACTGTCTACCCTTTTCATCGCCTCCTCGGTGGACGCAAACAGGGGGCGTCCCTGAAATACCTGAGTGATGTTGTCGCTGCGCTCCAGATAGCCAGCTCGCTCGAGCCAGGCGATAGCTGTCTTGACCTTGGTATCCGCATTGTTGTCATCGGCAGCGAAGCTGGTTTCCACCTCTGGCTGGTTGATGAGCTCTGCGCTGGTTGCGACCAGTGGCGGGTTGTTCTCCTGCTTGCCTCCTTTGCTGGCCCGGAGTCTTATTCCGCGCAGGATCTGTTTGATATCGCGCAGGCTGACCTCACTCATGGCCTCGAGCTGGAACTGTTTCTCGATGTCTTGTGCATCAAACAGCAGCACGCAGTGGGCTTGCTCTGTATCGCGGCCCGCTCGCCCCGCCTCTTGCAAATAGTTCTCGAGCGAGCCGGGGATATCGGCATGAATGACCAGACGCACATCATCCTTGTCGATGCCCATCCCAAAGGCATTAGTCGCGCAGATGACCCGGATCTCGCCACTGATAAATTGTTCGAGGGTTGCTTTCTTTTGGGCACTGTCCATTCGGGCGTAAAAGCGCGCGACGGTGAGGGATTGTTGCTGGCCGAGGAAATCAGCCAACTCGTCCACGCTACGCTTGGTTGCGCAGTAGATAACGCAGGAGCCGGGCTTCTCCCCGCCAAAGAACTGCTCGAGCAGGTTGAGGATATGGCCCTGTTTATTGAGTCCTGGGCACTCAACGACGGCATATTCGAGGTTGGTACGTTCAACCCCCCCTTCCAGTCTGCGAAGCGGTCGGGGCTGCTTGTCGAGAAACTGTGCGCAGATATCCTCAATCACATCCGGCTTGGCAGTGGCGGTATAGCAGAAGACAGGAGGCATGGGGACCTGCTGCTCGCTGGCAATGGTGGCGATGGCCTTGGCGCAGTAGAGATAGTCAGGGCGAAAATCATGTCCCCATTTCGACAGGCAGTGCGCTTCGTCAAATACCCAGCCACCGATCTGACGTTGTCGTATTGCTTGTTTGACAGTGCGGTTACGAAGCTGCTCGGGGGAGATATAGAGCAGGGCGATATCCCCCATGCGGATCTGCTCAAGAATCGCGCCTCGCTCTGGTAGCGTCAGCAGCCCCGAGATGGCGGCAACCCCTTCGATACCGGCCTTGTATTTAAGGTTGTCCACCTGATCCTTCATCAGTGCCTGCAGGGGGGAGATCACGACCGTGAGCGCGCCACTGCGCTGGTTGCGAACCAGTGCCGGGAGTTGGTAGCAGAGCGACTTGCCGCCGCTGGTGGGGAGGATTCCGAGCAGTGCGACGCCAGCCATGGCTTCCTCGATCAAGGTCTTCTGCAATGGTGTCCCATCAGGCAAATTACGGAAGTTGTCGAGCTCAAAGATACGTTGCAGATGGCGGCGTGCGTCGTGGTTCTCCTGACAATAACTGCAGTCGGCATGACCACAGTGGCGCTCGCGGACTGTGTGAATGATCTCTGCTGTTTGGGGAAAGCGGCGCCAAATCCAGGGTGGCAGCACAGAGTTGCCGCCGGAAACGGGCAACCAGGCGCAGGCATAAGCCAACGGTAACAGCAGCATAGGTTGACGCAGGGCATCGCCAATCACTCGGTTGAGCTGATTGGGGCAAGCCTTCTCATGGGCAATGCTCTTGATCAGGGTGGGTAGCTCAGAGACCCTTACTGGAGGACGGCCCGTAAGCCTTGCAAACACCAGTGACAGACCCTGAGTGTTAAATTGCGCCATGACTCCCTGGCTGAACAGGTGTTGATAAAGCTGCAATTGGGGTAGGGGTAAGGCTTGCAGGGCTATCAACTGTTCCGAGAAAATCTGCAAGGCGAGCCTTGCATCAGCGACCGGATCATTGAGGGTATCCCGAACCAGTTTGTAATCCTTGACCAAGCGGTGATAGGGGTTTTTGGGAAAGGCAATGGGAGATAGATAGAGGGTATCTATTATCGGTTTTTCGAGAAGCAACTGGGGGCGTACAGCCTGTTTGGCCAACCAGGGGAGATCAAAATCGAGAATATTGTGGCCAAGGACCACATCAGCCTCTTGTGCCAGCGCATTTAACTCCTTGAGGGAGAGATCCTGCGGGCCCTTGAGATTGAGCTCACGATCAGCCAGGAGTGCACCCAGATGACGGAGCTTTTCATCCCGGGTCAGTTCAAGGTCAAAGGAAAGAATCTTGTCATCCCCAAACAGGGCCACGACATCAGTCGAGTTCATCAATAGCCATCTCCATCTGGCGTTGACCTCTCATGGCGATAATAAGTGCCAAAAGATCAGTGAGTTGGCCGAATATTACCCGAAATGTTGAACGGTGGCATCATTCAGAGCCCTCTGGTCTCAGTTCTTTTGGCTGGCATCCCGTTTTGGTAAATGTCCCTGCATCCTTAATGGCTCATGTTTGGAAAGTGTCGTCCTTGTCATGGTCAACCCACTGATCTTGTGAGACTATTTCACTTCCTTCTCCGATCGGAACGCATTGTGTCCCTCGATTACTACCAGCGCCACGCCACCGAATTGGCGACCCGTTACCAGCAGGTATCTGCTCGCGCTGTTCACGGCGACTGGCTCACGCTGCTGGAACCTTGGCTCTTGGCTGCGCCGCGCAGGTTGCTCGATGTGGGGGCTGGCAGTGGTCGTGATGCCGCGTTTTTAGCCGGGCTCCATCGGGGCCACTGTGTGGTCGCTGTCGAGCCCTGTCAGGCACTCGCTCTACAGGGGCAATGTCATACCCGTGAGGCTGCGGTGACGTGGGTCAATGACGCTATGCCTGCTCTCTCTCGCGTGACGGGCACTTTTGATCTGATTTTGCTCAGTGCTGTCTGGATGCATCTACCCCCGGAATCCCGTCCCTTGGCGCTGGCACGTCTTCATGAGCTGCTCTCACCAGATGGTTATCTGGTACTGAGTCTTCGCCTGGTTATCTCGGAGCAGGAGATGCGGGAGCGAGCCATGTACCCGGTGGCTACCGATGACGTCGAGCAGCTTGCATTGGGGGAGGGGATGACACTGCTCCATGTGTCAGAACCACAGGGGGATGCCTTGGCGCGTACCGGGTTGAGTTGGCAGAGTCTGATCCTTGGGGGCGAGCATGCACGCCTCCCCTGAGCAGCAACTCGCCTTTATTGCTTATTTGCAACGTATCTTTACCGAAGGCGATTTTGTTGCCACTTACAAGTGCGCCTTGCTCCACGGGATTGCAGATATCGCAATTGAGCGCAGCAGCGAGACCCATGATCTGACTGTGGCTCGCACCATTACGCTGGACGAACTGGCCACCAAGTTTGTGGAGCTCTATTGGCAGCACAGTCTGCCCTACTCGGCGACGGGAGAAACAGCCACCTTGCTCAAGCAGAGCAGCGGTCGTCAGGCCATCATGCTGACGGAGTTGTCACGGCTGCGTGAAGAGGGTGTCCGTTCGGTGACTGCACTGCGTCGTCACGACGCTTGGCGGCCTCTCCTTGCCCGAGTTCGACGCATCCTTATTGAGGGTCCCTTGTGGCGCCTGCAGATCCTGGGTGGGCGAGAGGAGTGCCACCTCTATCCTCATCAAAGGGGCGAGGATCATATCTGCCTTAACCCCGGCATTCTCTACTGTCTCCACCGCTTTTACGATTTGGTGGTCTCCCTCTCCCGACAGCATTGGCTGCAGCTTATCTGCGACATCAAGGGGAATCAGCCACTGATTGGCCCAAGCGTGGGGCTGGAGAATTTTCTCTTTGGTTCAAGCCGTCAGGCGCTGGGGCGGGTAGGGGAAGTATTGAGGGACTTGCAGGGGGGAACCTGTTTTTACTGTAACAAGGCGATACACGGGACTGGCGAGGTAGACCATTTCATTCCCTGGCGTCGTTATCCAATCGATTTGGGCCACAACTTCGTACTGGCACACGCCAACTGTAACCGGAGCAAACGGGATTTTCTCGCCGCTCCCGAGCACAGGGATACCTGGTACGAGCAGAATATCCTGACTCATGGGGCGTACCTTACTGGCGAGTTGGCCCCCTTGGTGAGCGTCGATGCCGAGCGTTCTACTGCCATCGCCACTTGGGCCTATCAGCAGGCCGTCCGTGAGCATGCCCGGTTGTGGCGTGGTATTGACGAGTTTGTGGATGTAACAGCCCTTAGTGTGGATATTCCCCTGCGCTTTTTATGAGGTTTTAAAGCTTGATAACAAAGGGCCACCTCTTGCGAGGTGGTCCTTTTCAAACGTTTGGTTGGCCGAGTCTGCGCATTGATATAGTCAAAGAAATCGACCTCCTGCTCGGCCATCTTGATCTTCACCCGCTCCACCAGATAGGGAATGGGTTTGCTGAAGTCGTCATATCCCATCAGGCTCACCTTGCCGGAGCGAATGTGCAGTTTGATCACATCGATATCGGTCACGTCACCATAGAGTTGGCAAGCCGCCCCCAGGTAGACACGCAGCAGCGGCGGTAATTGCGCAATAAAGCATTTGTGCAGCAGCAGTGAATGGCTGGGATAGAGCAGGCTGTTGGGTAGCTGTTGATGGGCCAGCTCGCAGGCCTGGTTGATCAGGGCAATGTCGGCAATCTGATAGAGCAGCGCTTTGGCGGCCTGCTGTGCCTGTGGGTTGCCACCGAAAAAGGCTTTGATATCCCGCTGCAACTCGCTGGGGTACTGGGTATAGGCTTGTCGTTTGCCAAACAGGTTGAGTGCCAGGTAGACCAGCAGATCTTGCTGTCGCTCTTGTTCGGCCTTTTTTAGCTGGACCAGGTCAAAATGCTGCCCAAGCAGGGTCATGGCTTTGCGATGGCTGCCTGCTATCTCCCTTAACTCGTCGCTTTGTTCAAATTCGTCATTGGCCGGAATACGGCCAAGGGTTAGCGCCCGCTGCCAGAAGGCTTCAAATAGCGGTTGATGGCGAGCGATCAGCAGTGCTGCAGTGGCCTGATGGTTGGGAGTGGGTGAGGTCAGCTGCTGCCAGCTGTGGCTTCGGCGTTGGCGCTGCGCCAAAAAGCGCTGCTCTTCGAGCTTGTCTTTGAACACGTAAAAGATGCCGGGCCCAACGGCGATGGCATTTTCATCCAGTGTTCTGTCTATGTAGTGTTTGAGCTCGCTTTGGTTGTAGTAGCGCTGAAAGGTGTTGCGAGAGGTGATGACGCCATCTTTATAAGGGGTGAACTGGGCAATAAAGCTGTCGTTGGCCAACATGGCCGAGATGACCAGCAGGGTTTGGGTCAGCTCCCAGGCTCCGAGCAGCGCCTCCATCCGCTCATCTTGATCCTCAATCACGTTAATCACAAAACCGAGATTGACCAGATGGGAGACCACCTTCTCGCCATCCGGGCGAAAGTTCGGGTCCCAGCCCAGCGCGTCAATACCGTGTGCTTCCAGCTCACGCAGGTCATCCCCCCGGCCGCAGCCGTAATCAAACAACGAATGATCGCCGTTGAGATAACCATGGCGGGCCAGCATCTTCATGGGGGCCGAGAGCTCATGACGTACTAGCGCAGTCTGATGGCGATCAATCTGTGGGCCACACTCTTCAGGCGACAGGGCAGAAGTGCGAAACAGGCGTCCATCAACCAGTTGATAGCCATGTTTTGCGATCAGCCGCTCCCACGAGGCTTTAAAGCCAATCATGCGGGGATGATCGTAAAGTCCCGCCAACTCACCCTCTTCGGTGATCTGACGACAGCTCTCTGCCTGTGGGTGATCGGGGGTCAGCATGCACTCTTTGCGATGCAGAATGGGGGGATTGTCCTGGTTGTCGTAGCGGGTAACGGTATGACTCAGTTTGGCCAGATCAACGGTGACGCTCTGCTTGAGGCTGGGATAGGCCTCATCAAAGAAGCTGGGGTAGCTCAGCAGTGACAGCCGGAAATCTTTCTTGGCCAATTTGAGCAGGTCCCACTCATTTTCTGGCAGCTTTAGCGCTTGAGCTACGGCGCAGACAAAGCGATAAAGCAGCGGGCTGGTAGCAGCCAGGGTCTCTTTGTGCAGATAGACCGCATCGGGCAGCACTTTTTTGTATGGCAGGGCCGCGACCAGTTGCGTGAAACGCTCGGGGCTTAGCATCAACACAGACCTTTGAGTTGTTCGAGGGTAAGACGCTTGGGGATGCGTCGACCTTGATGAGTTGCCAGCTGTACGATCATGCGACTTTGCTCCGGTCCATAGCTGATATGAAGTGGTTTATCCGCTCCATAGAGATAGAGGCGATCAAACGGGGTGTGTTGAGCCAGCCACAGGGCAATCTGATAGCTGTTTTTCCTTGGGTATATCAAGTCAATAGCAGCCCCTTGCCGAGGACAGACAAGTCGCCCCTGTTTGTTGAGTTCACAGGCTGAATGCTGATCAAGGGTGGGGGCTATGCCGGGG
>NZ_CAWNYS010000034.1:0-11093 GCF_963878295.1 Aeromonas sp. HMWF014
GCGGTACCCTGGTCCAGGTGACCAATGGCAGCCTGCTCAAGCAGTAAGCCAGTCGGCTAATAAAAACGCCGCCCTTCGGGGCGGCGTTTTCGTTTCTGCGACTGGGGCAGGGCAAACCGTCAGGCTGGCTGGTGGTTTCTGTCCAGCCAGCCTTGCAGCAGACCGACCAGCAGACCCACCAGGTGGGCCATGTTGGCCGTGCTGGTGCCGAGCAAGTCGAAGAAACCGAGCACCAGCCAGAACAGCATGAAACCCATCAGCGCCGGTGGCAGAGTGAGGCCGCAGGCCGGTTGCAGCTTGCCGCGCAGCCAGCAGTAGCCGAGCAGGGCATAGACAACGCCGGAGAGGCCGCCAAACCGCGGGCCACTGACGAAGAACTCGGCGATGTTGGGCAGGGCAGCCCCCACCAGCAGCAGGATCAGCAGCTTGCCGCTGCCGAGGCGCTGCTCTATCTGGCCCCCCAGATACCACCACCACAGCAGGTTGAACACCAGGTGCAGCACCGAGAAGTGGATAAAAGCCGGGGTGAAGTAACGCCACGCCTGCCAGTCGGTAAACTGGGCCATGGTCAGGTGGAACGCCAGCTCGTCAAAGATCGGCAGGCCGATGGCATTCAGCGCATAGATGGCCAGACAGGCAATGATCACCACCAGGGTCAGCGGCCCCGCCTGATGGAGGAAGTCGGTGATGGGATCCGTCATTCCCTTGCTGTAGTCGATGCGGGCATCGGCGCTGCCTGATTGCCAGGAGGCCTCCATGTAGCGCGGATGGGTCGGCTCGGCCAGGAAGCGTTTCACCTCCAGCTGGGCCTGGGCGAGGCGCTGCTCGTCCGCCAGCCAGACCGAGACGCCGAGCTCGGACTGGGTCAGCTCGCAGGAGATGCCCAGTGTCGCAAGGTAGTCTACCAGCGCCTGGGCCATGCGGGCGTTATCGAGCACCAGCAGCTGGATCATGCCGGTTGAGGAAGACTTGCCCGCCCCTGTCATGCGTCGCCTGCCTGAACGGGGAATGCTTTGCGCCACGCCTCGAAGCCGCCATCCAGGCTGTAGACCTGGTCATAGCCCTGTTGCAGCAGATACTGGGCTGCCCCCTGGCTGCTGTTGCCGTGATAGCAGATCACTATCACGGGGGTATCGAAATCCACCTCATCCATGAAGCGCACCAGGGTGCCATTGGTGAGGTGGAAGGCGCCGACCGCGTGGGCAGCCTCGAAGGATTGCGGATCGCGAATATCCACGAGGCGGGCTTCACCAGCGCTGAGCTTCTGGTGGGCATCATGGGCACTGATATGGGCAAACTGGTCCATTGAGAGGTCCTGCGAATAGGTTGATTACCGGTCAGTGTACCGCAAGCCGGGGCGCAAACTAACCCCACAAAAGATAAGGGAGCCAGTGGCTCCCTTGTCGTTATGGTGAACGTCTACACGCCTGTCAGCCGCCGAGATAAGCCTGCCGCACGGCCGGGTTGGCGAGCAGGGCTGCGCCTGTGTCATGCAGTACCACATGGCCGTTCTCCAGCACATAGCCCCGATCGGCCAGTTTGAGTGCCTGGTTGGCGTTCTGCTCCACCAGGAAGATGGTCATTCCCTTCTGGCGCAGCTGCTCTATGGTGTCGAAGATCTGCTGGATGACGATGGGGGCCAGCCCCAGTGAGGGTTCATCCAGCAGCAGCAGGCGCGGCTTGCTCATCAGGGCGCGGCCGATGGCCAGCATCTGCTGTTCGCCGCCTGACATGGTGCCTGCCCGCTGTTGCAGCCGCTCGTGCAGCCGCGGGAACAGAGTGAACACCTGATCCAGCAGCCCATGCTGTTCGGCCTTGTCGACGAAGAAGGCGCCCATCAGCAGGTTCTCCTGCACCGTCAGGCGGGCGAAGATGCGACGCCCCTCCGGCACCACGGCGATGTCCTTGCGCATGATGCGGGCCGTGGTGAGGGAGCTTATCTGCTCCCCCTCGAACCAGATGCTGCCGCTGCTGGGCTTGGGCTCGCCGCACAGGGTCATCAGCAAGGTGGTCTTGCCGGCGCCGTTGGCGCCGATCAGGGTGACGATTTCCCCCTCTTTCACCTCGACGCTGACGTCATGTAGTGCCTGGATCTTGCCGTAGTGGGTCGATACGTTGCGAAGTTCTAACATCGTGACTCCTTGGGTCCTACGATTCGCCCAGATAGGCCTTGATCACGGCTGGATTGTTGCGGATCTCATCCGGCTTGCCGTGGGCCAGCGGGGTGCCCTGATTGACCACGAAAATGCGGTTGGAGATGCCCATCACCAGCTTCATGTCGTGTTCGATAAGCAGCACAGAGACGCCAAATTCGTCCCGCAGGTTGATGATCAGCTCGTTCAGCTCATCGGTCTCGTGCGGGTTGAGGCCGGCGGCCGGCTCGTCCAGCATCAGCAGATCGGGCCGGGTTGCCATGCAGCGGGCGATCTCGAGCCGGCGTTGCTGGCCATAGGCCAGGTTGCCGGCGGTGCGATTGGAGAGATCCTTGAGGCCCACCTTTTCCAGCCAGAAGGCGGCGTGTTCCAGCCCCTCCTGCTCGGCACGGCGAAAGGCCGGGGTTTTGAACAGGCCGGCGATGAAACTGGTGTTGAGATGGCGATGCTGGGCCACCAGCAGGTTCTCCACCGCCGTCATCTCCTTGAACAGCCGCACATGCTGGAAGGTGCGTACTATCCCCTTGCGGGCGATGAGGTGACCGGGTAGCCCCTGGATCTCCTCACCCTTGTAGCGAATAACGCCGCCGCTCGGGCGATAGAAGCCGGTCAGGCAGTTGAAGACGGTCGTCTTGCCCGCGCCATTGGGGCCAATGATGGAGATCACCTCCCCTTTGTCTATGTCCAGCTTGACGCCGTTGACTGCGAGCAGCCCACCGAAGCGCATCGACAGATCAGAGACGTCCAACAACTTCTGATGAGTGCTCATTTCTGTAGCTCCAGGTGAGGTCTGGTCATCGGCAGCAGTCCCTGTGGTCGCCAGATCATCATGAACACCATCAGCAGCCCGAACATCAGCATGCGGTACTCGTTGAATTCACGGGCCAGCTCAGGCAGAACCGTCATCACGATAGCGGCCAGCACAACCCCGATCTGGGAGCCCATGCCGCCCAGCACTACAATCGCAAGGACGATGGCCGACTCGATAAAGACGAAGGATTCCGGGCTGATAAAGCCCTGGCGCGAGGCGAAGAAGCTACCGGCGAAACCGGCAAAGGTGGCACCAATGGTGAAGGCGGTCAGCTTGATGATGGTGGGGTTGAGCCCCAGTGACTTGCAGGCGATTTCGTCCTCCCGCAGTGCTTCCCAGGCGCGGCCCAGCGGCATGCGCAGCAACCGGTTGATGACGAACAGGGTGGCCACCACCAGCACCAGCGCCATCAGGTAGAGGAAGATCACCTTGTGGTTGGCGTTGTAGGCGATGCCGAAGAAGTCGTGGAAGGTGCCAAAGCCACCGTCCTTGACGGTGCGGTTGAACTCCAGGCCGCCGAGCGTCGGTTTGGGAATGCCGGAGATGCCGTTCGGGCCGCCGGTGAGGCTGGTCATGTTGTTGAGCAGAATGCGAATGATCTCGCCAAAGCCCAGGGTGACGATGGCCAGGTAATCTCCCCGCAGCCGCAACACAGGAAAGCCGAGCAGGAAGCCGAAGGTAGCCGCCATCAGGCCCGCGATGGGCAGACACTCCCAGAAGCTCAGCCCGAAATAGGTGTTGAGCAGGGCATAGCTGTAGGCGCCGACCGCGTAGAAGCCGACATAGCCCAGATCCAGCAGACCGGCCAGGCCCACCACCACGTTCAGCCCCAGTCCCAGCATGATGTAGATCAGGGTGAGGGTGGCGAGATCGATGGCGCCTCGCGAGGCCATGAAGGGCCAGCTCACCGCAAACAGCAGCACCAGCACGGCGGTCAGGTTATAGAGCTTTGGTGCCTCTTCCGGGCTTGGCAGCACCAGCTTGTTGAAGCCGATGGAGAAGCCGCTGATGGAGCCGTTGAACAGCCGGCTGATCTGGCCGCGCAACATCTGGAACCAGAATACCAGGGCGGCACCGCCCACCAGCCATGCCAGTGACACGTCGAGGCGGCTGATGACCAGCAAACGGGTGCCGTCGGTCTCGAGCTTGAAGCCGAGCAACCAGAAGGAGAGCACCAGCAATACCAGGCTGGCGATGCAAGCGTGAATGAATTGGCTTTTCATCAGTCTTTCTCCCCTTCCGGTTGGCCGAGAATGTCGCTGATGGACATGAAGAGCCGCATCAGACAGGAGACAGGTGCATGAATACATTGAGGTTTTATCATACTTTTTCGACCTCCGGGCGACCCAGAATGCCGGTGGGCATGAACAGCAAGACGCCGATCAGCAGGACGAAGGCCATCACATCCTTGTACTCGGTGCTGAGATAACCGGCGGTGAGTGCTTCCACCACCCCCAGCAGCAGGCCGCCAAGCACGGCGCCGGGAATGCTGCCTATGCCACCCAATACCGCTGCAGTGAAGGCCTTCAGGCCGGCCATAAAGCCGAGGTAGGGGTTGATGACGCCGTAATACATGCCGAGCAGCACGCCCGCGACGGCGGCCAGGGTGGCCCCCAGTACGAAGGTGATGGAGATGACCACGTGGGTATCTATCCCCAGCAGGTTGGCCATCTTGATATCTTCCGAACAGGCGCGGCAGGCTCGGCCCATGCGGGAGCGGCCGATGAACTGGGTCAGTACCAGCATGGTGATGAAGGTCACCACGAAGATGATGAGCTGCATGTAGGAGAGGCTGGCCTGGAAGCCGTCCCCGGCGCCCAGGGTCCAGCCCCCGGAGATCAGGGTAGGCATGGCGATATCACGCGAGCCCTGCGCCATTCGCATCATGTTCTGCAAGAAGATCGACATGCCGATGGCGGAGATGAGGGGGATGAGGCGGTTGCCGCCCCGCAGCGGGCGATAGGCGACCCGCTCTATGGTCCAGCCATAGGTTCCCGTGATGATGATGCTGACCAGGAAGGCGCCTCCCAGCAGCAGGAAGGTGCTGTCGATGCCCATCATCATGAGCCCGGCCATCACCATAAACGCGACATAGGAACCAATCATGTAAACCTCGCCGTGAGCGAAGTTGATCATGCCGATGATGCCATAGACCATGGTGTAGCCAATGGCGATCAACGCATAGGTGCTACCTATGGTTAACCCGTTCAGCAGCTGCTGAACCAGGTAAAGGAGGTGTTCGGACATACTGCGATCCCTGTGCTTGCCCGCAAAGAAAAGAGGGGTGACTCATGTCACCCCGACCGGCAGATTATTTGACTTGGGTGGAGGTACCGTCGGCGTGCCACTGGAACACACCGAATTCAAAGCCTTTCAGGTCACCACTCGGCGCCCAGCTCAGGGTGCCCATGACGGTATCGATCGGTGTGGCCTTGATGGCGGCAGCGACCGCAGCCGGGTCATCCTCACCCGCTTTGGCAATACCGGCCGCCAGGGTCTGCACCGCAGCATAGGTAGTCCACACGAAGGGACCGGAAGAGTCCTGACCCTTGGCCTTGAACGCCGCCACCAGCGGGGCGTTGGTCGGCACCAGATCGTACTTGTTCGGCAGGGTCACCAGCAGACCTTCGGAAGCCGGGCCACCGATGGCGGAGATGTCCTTGTTGCCGACCCCTTCCGGACCCATGAACTTGGCTTTCAGGCCCTTCTCCCCAGCCTGACGCAGGATCAGACCCAGCTCAGGGTGGTAGCCGCCGTAGTAGACGAAATCGACGTTCTCTTTCTGCAGCTTGGCGATCAGGGCGGAGAAGTCCTTGTCACCGGCCGTGACGCCTTCAAACGCCACCACTTTCACGCCGGCCTTGTCCAGAGATGTCTTCACGCTGGTGGCGATGCCTTCACCGTACTGTTTCTTGTCGTGGATAATGGCCACGCGCTTGGGCTTGACCTGCTCGATGATGTACTTGGCGGCGGTCGGGCCCTGGTCGCTGTCCAGACCTATGGTGCGCAGCACCAGCTGATAGCCGCGCTCGGTGATCTTGGGGTTGGTGGAGGCGGGGGTGATCATCAGCACGCCTTCATCTTCATAGATGTCGGAGGCGGGCAGGGTGTTGTCTGAGCAGAGGTGGCCGACCACGAACTTGACACCGTCGTTGATCACCTTGTTGGCGACCGCCACGGCCTGCTTGGGATCGCAGGCGTCGTCATAGATGATGGCTTCGATCTGCTTGCCATTGATGCCGCCAGCTTTGTTGATTTGCTCGACCGCCATCTTGCCGCCGGTGAACTGCATGTCACCATACTGGGCGACCGCACCGGTGACCGGGCCGGCAATGCCGATCTTGATGGTGTCAGCCGCCTGGGCCAGTGATACCGATCCGAACAGAGCCATAGAAACCGCTGCCCTGACTGCCATTTTGCTCAACTTATTCATCGATTCGTCCCTTAATCAGTGGATTGTTTCATTGCCCGTGTGCCATTCCGGACCGAGATCCCGCCAGTCCGGTAATAGTTATGGTTCTATCATTCCTCGCTGGGCAATAACAAGCTGTTAAAGATACTAACCAGAGCGGGTGAGATAGTGCTTTTTTGAAGCAAATAGCTGATTTAAAATTATTTTTCAGACGTTAATACTGATTTGTATAGTTAACATCTTCATAACAAGGTGTGCTGGTGACAGATGGTAGATGAAAAAACTGATGATATTTTACTCTGACACTGCTCCCGTTTTGACCAAAATCCGTTTGCGCAAATAGAAAGGAGCACCTAGATTAGCCTGCATTGACAATTCATCGGCAGTGCCTGTTAAAACCAAGCCTTTATTTGGGAAATCTGCTAATGTTCCGCTTTTGATATTCAGGAGACAGAGATGGCCACTATCAAGGATGTCGCCTCACGGGCAGGCGTATCCATCTCCACCGTCTCACATGTACTCAATCACACCCGTCGGGTCAGCGAAGATGCAACCCAAAAAGTGCTTGAGGCGGTGGCAGAACTCAACTACGCGCCCAACTCGGTAGCGCGCAGCCTCAAGATAAACTCAACCAAAACCATAGGCATGCTGGTCACCACCAGTGCCAACCCCTTCTTTGCTGAAGTGGTGCAGGGGGTGGAAGCGTACTGTTTCGAACAGGGTTACAGCCTGATCCTGTGCAACACCGAAAACCAGCCGCCCCGCCAGCAGCATTACCTGAGAATGCTGATGGAGAAGCGGGTCGACGGCCTGCTGGTGCTGGGAACCGATATCGACACCCCGCTGCGTGACATGCTGCGCATTCACAAGAATGTGCCGCAGGTGGTGCTGGATTGGGGAACCGAGTGCGATTTCGCCAACGTGATCAACGACAACGCCCGTATAGGTGCGCGTCTGGCCGTGCGCCATCTGCTGGAGCAGGGGCACACGGACATCGTCTGCATCACGGGCCAGATCGCCAAGCCGACCACCCAGCAGCGACTGGATGGGGTACGCGACGCCTTGGGCGAACATGGCCTGACCCTGAAAGACGCGCAGATCTTCGAAGGGGATTACGAGAGCCAGAGCGGCTTCGATGCCATGCAGCGCATCCTGGCCCTCACGCCTCGCCCGACGGCTGTGTTTGCCTTCGACGACCCCATGGCCATCGGTGCCATCTGCGCCGCCTGGGAAGCCGGGGTCAAGGTGCCGGACGACATCTCCATCATCGGCTATGACGACGTGGAAATGGCGCGCTTCTCCAGCCCGCCGCTCACCACCATTCGTCATCCCAAGGCCGAGCTTGGCTTGCTGGCAGTGAAGCACCTGGTGAGCCGGATCCGCAACAAGGCGCTGGAAGTCGAGTCCATGACGGTAGAGCCTGAACTGATCGTTCGTCGCTCGGTCAAATCCCTGCGCTGACCGAACAGCAGTCGTTGGCACCACGAAAAACCCCCTCGTTCACCGAGGGGGTTTTTGTTTATGGGCGATTTATTGCAGCGGCGGCCAGTAATCCTTGTTGGCGGTCACCAGGTCATCCAGGATGGCCTTCGCCACCGAGGCGCTCGGCACCGTTTTGGACAGGGTGATCGCCTGCCACAGCTTCTGGTAGGAGCGTTCGACCCAGGCTTCCACCACCAGCTTCTCGACCGCCACCTGCTGGCCCATCAGGCCCTGCTGGAACAGGGGGATAGTGCCGACCTGCAAGGGCTCCGGCCCGCTGCTGCCCACCAGGCAGGGGATCTCGACCATGGCTTCGGGGTCGAAGTTGCTGATGGCGCCCCGGTTCGGGACTATCAGCAGCATTCGCTCCTGGGTGTTGAAGGCGATGGCGGTGGCCAGATCCACTATATAAGAGGCGTGTTCGTCTATCTCCAGCTCGCCCGCTGCTGAGTGACCCGCCTTGACGATGGCACGGCAGGCGCTGAACACCTGTTTCTCGCGATGCTCCATCACCTCATTGGCGCGGGTATGTTCAGGGTTGGCGTGGGCGACCACATAGTCCGGGTAGAGGTAGTACTTCAGGTAGGTGTTGGGCAGGGTATCCGGATCGAGCGCCCACACATCCCTGGCCTTGGCGAAGGTATCGTTCCAGCTTGCCTCGGCATGACTGGCGTGATCGGGCACATAGCCGTGGCGGGCGACATGCTCCTTGATCTGCGGCATCAGGTCGTTGCCTGCCAGATCCTCGATACGGGTCCACCAGCCGAAGTGGTTGAGGCCGTAATAGCGTACCCGCATCTCCTTGCGTGACTTGAGGCTGGCGATCTGGGCCATGCGCCCCTCGATCCCGATCGGCATGTCACAAATGTTCAGGATCTTGGCGTTGGGACGCAGGCGACGGGTCGCCTCCGCCACTATGGCTGCCGGGTTGGAGTAGTTCAGCATCCAGGCGTTGGGGGAGTACTGCTCCATGTAATCGACCAGCTCCAGCACGCCACCGATGGATCGCATGCCGTAAGCGATGCCGCCCGGGCCGCAGGTCTCCTGACCGACCACGCCGTGACGCAGGGGGATCTTCTCGTCCAGCTCGCGCATGGGGTATTTACCGACCCGGATGTGGGCCATGACAAAATCCACCTCGCTGAAGGCTGCCTTGGGGTCAGTGCCGTAGCTGAAGGCAATCTCGGGTGCCTTCTCCTTGAGCAGGATCCGGCATGCCTCGGCGATGACTTCCTGGCGGGCACCGTCGTTGTCGTAGAACTTGATCTCCTTGAGCGGGAAACGATGCTGGTTCTCCAGCAACATCAGAACGATACCAGGAGTAAAGGTGCTGCCGCCGCCGGCGATGACTACAGAGAATTTTTTCATGATCATGACTCCGTTACGAAAGAAGAGGATTGAGTGGGGTTGTTCATTATCGATTCCATATTTTCACGTACCTGAGGCACATGCAGACCGATAATGATTTGGATGCTGTCGCCATGGCGAACCACACCATGGGCGCCCAGTTGTTTGAAAATGTCATCTGCCGCTGCCTGGCTGGCATGTATCAGCGATATTCTTAAGCGGGTGGCACAATTATTCAGGCTCCTTATATTGTTGCTGCCGCCGAGTGCCTCGATAATTTGAGTCGCAATATCACTGCCTCGTTGTTGTTTGGCTGCCTGATAATCCGCTTTGGAATACAGCTTTATTTCGCTGTCTTCCCGCCCCGGGGTTTTCAAATTAAATTTCAGGATCAGGCTTTTGAATATCAGGAACCAGAGCCCGGTGAACGCCAGGCCTATGGCTATCTGGGTAAACATCATGCTGGCATGGTTGTGGAACATGGGGATCCAGTTCTGCGGCAGGAACTGGTCGAGCAGGCCGCCGCCCATGTTGCCGACGACACCGAACAGGTACATGACGGTGGCCATGGTGGCGGCCAGCAGGGCGTGGATGGCAAACAGCAGCGGCGAGATGAAGAGGAAGGTGAACTCCAGCGGCTCTGTGATGCCGACCAGCATGGCGGTCAGAGTGGCCGGGATCAGCAGGCCTGCCACCTTGGCCTTGTTCTCTTTGGCTGCCGTTGCGTAGATGGCCAAGGCAATCCCCATGGCACCGAAAATCTTCGAGTTGCCATGCAGGGCAAAGCCACCCTGAGGGAACTGCTCAATCAGCGGGCGAGTGCTCTGGCTGAACTCCTGCAGATGCTGGGCCCAGTAGAGCTGGATGCCACCTTCCACTGCCGCAGGGCCGAAGATAAAGGGGCCATAGATAAAGTGATGCAGGCCGGTCGGGATCAAAATTCGCTCGAGGAAGGTGTAGACCCAGACACCGAGCGGGCCCGAGATCAGCATGAACTCCTGCAGGGAGGCGATGCCCATCTGTACCTTGGGCCACCCCTGCAGGGTCAGCCAGGCGCAGGGGATCATCACGAAGAAGGCGACTATGGTGACAAACGAGCTGCCCTGAAAGATGCCGAGGAAGACCGGCAGCTGGCGGTCAAACAGACGGTTGTGCAACGCCGTCACTATGCCTGAGATGAAGATGGCACCTATGATGCTGGTATCCAGCGTCTTGATCCCGGCCACCATGGCGAGGCCACTTTCACCCCCCACATCCTGACTGAAGTCGACCCCGAAATAACTGCCCCAGGTGATCCCCATGGCGTTGATGAAATAGTTCCAGGTCATGAGGCTGACCAAGACGGAGAGACAGGCTCGTGCCTGCGCCTTATTTGCCAGTCCTATGGGCAAGCCAATGGCAAATATAAGTGGCATGTTTCTGAATACGGTCCAGCCACCCTCTTCAATAATATGGACTATTTGAAAGAACAACCCTTGCGGGTTGGCCAGCGACTCTCCCACGAACATGGGGTTTTTCAGCATGATTGCAATGCCCACTACCATACCTGCAAATGGAAACAGTAGTACAGGAGTAAACATTGCTCCGCCAAAGCGTTGAATTTGACTGAGCATATATTGTCCCTTTATTAAAAGAGTTTTTGATAGGGTGTCGTTGGTGTTGCTGAATTGAACCTAACAACAATGCGTCAAGCCCTCATGAAATAGATGGTGGTTATGTGATCCGGCGCATGCTCTTATTTAGACAAAGAGATCTAAATTTTGAGATATTGTTGTACCTCTTGTTTTTGTGACGTTCTTGTTGTTTTATTTGAATTTAAACTTATTTATTTTCAATTGCTTGGGCCTGATGAGCCTCAACGGGGGGGTCGCAGGTACAGGTTGAGAGA
>NZ_CAWNYS010000035.1:0-12208 GCF_963878295.1 Aeromonas sp. HMWF014
ATCGGTGGCGCCGTGCTGGAGGCCATGATGCATCTGGCAAAGCGCCGATAAGGGATGAGCCAAGAGTTGCTGACTCGCAACCCGCCATACAAAGAGAAAGCCCCACCGTGATGGTGGGGCTTTGTTCGGCCTGTCACGTTACTGTGCTCAAACGTGTATCACGGCATGACCCGCTGCTGACGCCAGGCACGAAACGCCAGCACCGCCAGGGTAATCGCCGTCAGGGGTAGCACAAAGCCGATCAGCGCCGCACTGAACTGGCTTTGCAGCGGATTGGATGTGGCTTGGAGGATAAGCCAAGTGGTGTAACCGATGTAAAAAGCCAGAAACAGCGCCCCTTCCCAGCGAGCGATGGTGTAACCGGTAAAGAAGATGGGCAGGCAGGCGATCGCCACCGCAATCATCACCGGAATATCGAACTGCAGGGCGGTGGCCGACACCTCAAGTCCCTCCGGCGTCACCATGGAAGTAAGCCCCAGTACGCAGAGGATATTGAAAATATTGCTGCCTACCACGTTGCCTACCGCGATATCACGCTCACCGCGCAGGGCGGCGACGATGGAGGTCACCACTTCCGGCAGCGAGGTACCGGCTGCCACTATGGTCAGGCCAATCACCAGATCGCTGACCCCGAAGTAGTGGGCAATCTCTACCGCGCTGCCGACCAGCAGGCGGGAGCCCAGGATCAACAGCGCCAAGCCCGCCACGATAAAGCACAGGTTACGGGGCAAGCTGGCCGGGGTCACCGGCTCTTTTTGGCCAAACTCCTGCTCATACTCGGCCTGCACTGCCTTGGTTTCACGGCGGCTCTGGACAAACAGAAAGACGGTGTAAGCAAGGATACCGGCAAACAGCAAGGCACCTTCGAAGAAAGAGATACGGCCATCCCAACCAAACATCAGCACCAGCAGCGACACGGCTATCATCAAGGGCACATCGAAACGCACCAACTGCTGTGAAACCACCAGCGGCACGATCAAGGCCGATACGCCGAGAATAAACAGCACGTTAAAGATATTGCTGCCGACCACGTTACCCAACGCGATACCCGCCTGCCCCTCGAGGCCAGACTGAATGCTCACCGCCAGTTCAGGGGCACTGGTACCAAAAGCCACTATGGTCAATCCCACCACCAGCGGGGAGATGCCCATCATGGTGGCAAGGCGTGATGCCCCCCGCACCAGGTATTCAGCTCCCACCACCAGACACACTAGGCCCATGGCCAACCACAACAACGTCATCATACGGTTTCATCCTTGCCGTTAAAGTCATTGAAATTATCATTTCAAATCAGATGCCTGCGCGCCTGCACAACTATCTTTCGCCATGGTAACTGAGCCTTGTGCCCCTGTCTCGGGCTCTGTTGAGTGTCAGGTCATTTACCTGCAAGATGCCCTCGCCGCCGCGACCGTCACACCAGCTTGACGCGGGTTGCCCCCGTCACCGACACCACAGAGCGCTTGCCCTTGCGGCTGATGACCAACAGCGCCAGCACGATGAGTGCGATGCCGCTGCCCTCCACCGGCCCCGGGCTTTCGCCGAGCAGCCACCAGGAGAGCAGTACGCCGGTTACCGGCACCGCCAAGGTGCTGAGTCCGGCAATCCCCGCCGGCAATTTTTTCAGCACAAACAGCCAGAGGCTCCAGGCCAGCGCGGTGGCGAAGATGGCGCTGTAGGCGAGTGCACCAAACACATAGGGCTGCCAGTCGATGGGGCGCTCCGGCACCAGTGCCGCCACCAGTGCCATCACTATGGTTGCGTAGATCATCTGCCAGGTGGTGAGGGACATCAGATCCACCTCGGGGTAGCGGGCATACATCCGCTTGGCGATGATGGCGCTGATCCCCCAGCAGATGCCAGACGCGATCCCCAGCAGCGCGCTCTTGAGGGATTCAAGGTGCAGCAGCCAGGGCTGGATCACCAACAGCAGCCCGCAGGCGGCCACCCCGACCGCCAGATAGTGCAGCTTGCGCATCCGCTCACCGAGAAAGAGCGCCGCGAAGATCACCACCCAGAACGGCATGGTGTAGCTCAAAATGGCCACCTTGCCCGCCCCGCCGCTGATGAGGGCCCACTGGGCCAACCCCACCATGCCGCAGGTCTGGAACAGGGCGATGGCGAGGGTATAGCGAAATGGAGTAGGCCTGAGATAACGGCGCCCGCGCAGGGCCAATACCAGCAACAACACCAGGGATCCGCACAGGCAGCGCAGGGCGGTGAACTCGAAGGCCCCCGCGTAGAGCATCACCTGCTTCATCACGATCCAGCTGTAACTCCAGATGGCGGTGAGCAGGACCAGCCCCCCCAGCGCCGCCATATTGATCTTTCCACTCATTTCGTACCACGCATTGCTCTGCCTTTCGCCTTTTGTTCAGTTGGTCACCCTTTCTCGGGGTGGCCATCTTACCCCTGTGCTGGCGGGCTGCACATTCCCTGCGGACAAATTGCCTACCGGCAAATAGCCTGCGGGCAAATCGGCCTCAGCCACGGCAGCGCCCTTGCCAAAAACAGCAGGGGGCCAAGGCCCCCTGTCTATCAACCCGCCATCGCGCAGCACGCTACAGGCTGATCAGGGTACCTGTCTTGCCGGCGATCCCCTCGGCCGCCTTCTCCAGCAAGGTGATCAGGGATTTTCGCCCCGGCAGGGAGGTGGCGAACGAGAGCGCTGCCTCCACCTTGGGCAACATGGAGCCCTTGGCAAACTGCCCCTGGGCGATAAAGCTGTTGGCATCGGCCACGCTCAGGGTATCGAGCCACTGCACATCGGGCGTGCCGAAGTTGATGGCGACCTTCTCCACCGCGGTGAGGATGATCAGCATGTCAGCGTCAATCAGTTCCGCCAGCTTGGCACTGGCCCAATCCTTGTCGATCACCGCGCTGGCGCCGCGCAGGTGGTTGCCTTCGCGCAGCACCGGAATACCGCCGCCACCGACGGTGATCACCACCTGACCGGCTGCCAGCATGGCAGAGACGGTATCCTTCTCGATGATGTCGATGGGTTTGGGAGATGCGACTACCCGGCGATAGCCGCGACCGGCATCCTCTTTGAGCCGCTCGCCCTTGGCCATCAGCGCCTCGGCCTCCTCCTTGCTGAAGAAACCGCCGATGGGTTTGCTCGGATCGAGGAAGGCGGGATCGTTTTTATCCACCTCCACCTGCGTCACCAGAGTAGCGACCGGCTTGTGGATGCCGCGCGCAAGCAGCGCTTCGCGCAGGGCGTTTTGCAGGTCATAACCGATATAGCCCTGACTCAGGGCCACGCAGACCGACATGGGCAGATGGGGAGACTTGGGGTCGTGGCGGGCCGCCACCTCGAACGCCTGCTGGATCATCCCCACCTGCGGCCCGTTGCCGTGGGTGACCACCACTTCATGCCCCTGGGCAATCAGGTCGGCGATGGTGTGCGCCGTGCTCTGCACCGCCTTCATCTGCTCGGGCAGGTTGTTGCCCAGAGCGTTGCCCCCCAGGGCCAGTACGATACGCTGTTTCATCTTGTGCTCTCCGATGATAAGGGTTGGCCGGCGTTATACCGGCTCGATTGTTCTGTCTATTGCTGTGCTGATGTTTGCTTTTTACCGCAGCAAACGCCTGCCCTAGCGGGTTGCCAACTGTGTGGCGCAAGGGGATGGCGCACTGACCGCTTTGCCCAGCTGCGGATCAAAGGGTGCCCGGGCCAGAAAGCGGCCATGCCCCCGTTGCCCGGTAAATTCGCCGTCGCGGGCCACGATCTCGCCGCGACTCAGGGTCATCCTGATCTGGCCGGAACAGCGCATCCCCTCGTAGGGGCTGTAGTCGCCGTTGTCGTGCAGCGCGGCATGGCGGATTTGGGTCTCGCCACGGGGATCCATCAACACCAGATCGGCATCGGCCCCCGGCTGCAGATTGCCCTTGCGCGGCCAGAGGCCAAACAGGCGCGCCGAATTGGCGCTGGTGAGCGCCACGAAGCGGGACGGCGAGATGCGCCCACCGAGCACACCGTGGGCAAACAGCAGCAGCATCCGGTTTTCGACCCCAGGCAAGCCATTGGGGCAGCGGCTGAAATCGCCCCCTGACAGGGTCATGCGCTGGGCGTGGGAGAAGTTGCAGTGATCGGTCGCCACCGTATCGATGTCGCCAGCAGCGACGCCGACCCACAGCTTGTCCTGCTCGCTGCGCCCTCGCAGCGGCGGGCTCAACAGGAAGTCGACACCGTTCTCCCGGTAATAGCAGGAATCATCGAGCAGCAGATATTGCGGGCAGGTCTCCACCCAGACCGGCTGACCCTGACAGCGCGCCAGTTTCAGATACTCCAGCCCCAAGCCGTTGGAGAGGTGAACGATATAGAGCGGGGCATTGCCCGCCAGCCCTGCCAGATTGATCATCCGGGCGATCGCCTCCGCCTCGCACTCCAGCGGACGGCTTTGCGGGTGATACCAGGGTTCATGGTGGCCCGCGTCCAGCAGGGCCGCACGGCGCACGGCGATGGCGGCATCGTTCTCAGGGTGGACGGTGGCGAGCGCCCCCACCTCTTTGAGGCGGGCCAGGGCGCGCAGCACATCATGGTCCCCCAGCTTGTACTGGTAGGTGAGGTAGAGCTTGAAGCTGCTGATCCCCTCCTCCTGCACCATGGCGGCCATCTCATTAAGGATGGCGTCATCCACATGCTGGATCACGCCGTGAAAGCTGTAGTCGATCACCGCCTGATCGGCGGCGTAATCGTGATAACGGGCCAGCTGGTGATGCAGATTGCACCCCGCCGGGCCAAATCCCATGTGATCGACGATGGTGGTGGTGCCACCACAGGCGGCGGCACGGGTACCGCTGAAAAAATCATCGCAACTGCGGGCGATGCCCACATCGATGTTGAAGTGGGTGTGGACGTCGATGCCACCGGGCATCACGTAGCAGCCGCTGGCATCGATCAGCTCGGTCTCGCCATCGGGCTGGATATCGGCAGCACGGGCGCGGATCACCCCGTTATCGATCAGCAGATCCTGACGATATTCCCCTTGTGAATCGACCAGCACACCGTTTTTGATCAGCCGTTTCATCCCCACCACCTCGAACCTCGCATTGCTTCAAACACCAAGGCCCCGCCTGACCACAGACGGGGCACTTGCCACATTTGCAACAGTAGGGCGACGATAGCGCGCGCCCTCCGCCCCCCTTACTTGTCCAGATCGGCCAGATAGAGCATGGGGATCACCGCGTACATGGCGGCGCACTTGACCAGATGCTCTTTCCAGGTCTTCTCGTTCGGCGCGTGGGCTTCCGGCTCTTTACCCGGGCCAAAACCGATGACCGGAATGCCGTGGCGACCCATGATGGAGACCCCGTTGGTCGAGAAGGTCCACTTGTCCACCACCGGCTCCTTGCGGAACAGCTCGCGATAGGCCTTGGAGAGGGTTTTGACCGTGATGTGATCCTCTTCCACCTTCCAGGTCGGGAAGTAGCACTCGGTCGGATAGACCAGACCTGTGTAGGCCGGACGGTCGTACTGGTACATGGAGACCTCGGCTCCGGCGGCTTGCACCGCAGGCAGGGCGCGGATCTCGTCCAGCGCACCTTGCCAGCTCTCGCCCCAGGTGAGGCGACGGTCGATGGAGACGGCGCAGCTGTCCGCCACGGCGCAGCGGCTTGGCGACGTGAAGAAGATCTCGGAAACAGTCAGGGTACCCTTGCCGAGGAAGTCATCGTTGCCGAGGTTGTGGCTGAGCGCCTGCAACTCACCGAGGATCGGGCCCATCTTGAAGATGGCGTTGTCACCACGCTCCGGCGCGGAGCCGTGGCAGCTAACCCCCTGCACCTCGACACGGATCTCCATGCGGCCACGCTGGCCACGGTAGATCTGGCAATCGGTCGGCTCGGTACTGACCACGAACTCGGGGCGGATCTTGCTCTGCTCTATGATGTACTGCCAGCAGAGGCCGTCGCAGTCCTCCTCCTGCACTGTGCCGGTCACCAGCAGGGTGTATTGATCTTCCAGACCCAGATCCTTGATGATCTTGCCGGCATAGACCATGGAGGCCATGCCCCCTTCCTGATCGGAGGCGCCACGGCCACCGATGATCTCGTGATCTTCCATCCCCTCATAGGGGTCGAAGGTCCAGTTGGCCATGTTGCCGACCCCCACGGTATCGATGTGGGCGTCCATGGCAATCAGGTGCGGGCCGTGGCCGATATAACCCAGCACGTTGCCCATGGGGTCAATCTCGACCTTGTCGAACCCCACTTTTTCCATCTCCTGCTTGATGCGCAGCACCACCCGCTTCTCGTCGCAGCTTTCACTCGGGATGGCGATCATGTCGCGCAGGAACTGACTCATCTCGGCCTTGTACTGGTAAGCCTTCTCCAACACCATTTCAAACGGAATTTGCTTGCTCATTGTGATTCTCCAAACATTCGAGAGTGCGCGGCCTGTTCGTCGGCAACGCCCTGTACCCGTCACCGCGCCCCGTGGGCGAGGCGCGATCAATTCTTCAATTCATGTCTCTGCTCTTGCAGGGAGTGACTCGCAGCCGGGTTAGTCGCAGGCGGGGTGTTTGCCTTCCCACACCACTTCCCGATAGTGGGTCACATCGGTATCCCCTTCGGTGTTGATGATCAGCACCACGGCGTCGCGACTTAGCCCGAGACGCGCCATCAGCGCCGTGCGATCCGGGTGGTGACGCACTGCCGCCAGCACGCCGGTACCGACCGAGCCGGACTCGCCGGAGATGATGCGAGGGTCATTGCCAAGGGGATTGCCCAGCACCCGCATACCCAGCGCCGATACCTTGTCGTGGCAGGAGATGAACTGGGTGGTACAACTCTTGAGCAGCGGCCAGCCGAGGGGATTGGGTTCACCGCAGGCGAGACCGGCCATGATGGTGCGCATATCGCCCCCCACATTGACCATCTCCCCCGCCACGCCGGAGCGGTAGATGCAGTCGGCCTGATCCGGCTCGATAACTATGCTGTGCAGGTTTCTCGCCCCGAAGCAGTCCACCAGATAACCGAGCACCCCGCCCGCCAGCGCCCCGACTCCGGCTTGCAGCAGCACGTGAGTGGGCTGTTTGATGCCCATGGCCTGCATCTGCTCGACCGCTTCATCGGCCAGGGTGGCGTAGCCCTGCATGATCCAGGTCGGGATCTTGGTGTAACCCTCCCAGGCGGTGTCCTGCACTATGTGCCAGCCGCGCTCTTGGGCCATCTTCATGGTCAGGCGCACGGTATCGTCATAGTTCATGTCGGTGACGATGCACTCGGCCCCCAGCGCCAGGATGTGATCCACCCGCTCCTGCGTGGAACCCTTGGGCATGTAGACCACAGCATGCTGCCCCACCTGCTTGGCGGCCCAGGCGACGCCGCGACCGTGGTTGCCATCTGTGGTGGTGGCAAAGGTCATCGGCTCCTTGATGGTGCGTTTGATGAGATCGAAGGAGAAATCCTCGATGGCCACCCCGTATTTTTCACAGAGCAGGTTGGCGATGGCGTAGACGCCACCCAGCATCTTGAAGGCATTGAGGCCAAAGCGCTTTGACTCGTCCTTGACCAATATATTTTTCACCCCGATATAGGCGGCCAGCGCTTTCAGGTCGCACAGGGGGGTCGGCTCATAACCGGCCAGTTTTTTATGAAAGGCACGCGCCCTTTGTGCTTCAACACGGGAAAACAGCGGTGATGGCTCGGCGGTAAAAAAGCGGTTATCGGCAATATCCATCTTCAGAGAAAATTGGGACATGAATACCTCACAGAGAGTCATCTCGCCGAGGGACATTGATTAAAATGAGCCCCGGGGAGAGAACTCGTGATAATAATTTCGCCATGATGGCCGGGCGGGAAAATGTTCCCGGCCCGGCCCAACCATTATTTGACGCGCTTCTGCGCCTCTTTGAGCAAGCCCTCAAGCGCGGCGCCCGGCGCTGAGAATTTACGGGCAACTATCATGGCGGCGATAATATAGGGCTTCCAGCTCGCCTCTTTATAAGTAGCGATGCGGTATTTCTCGAATACCCCTTCGCTCACCTCGCCCGCCTGACAGGAAACGCCGGAAATATCGGCGGGCAGGCAGTGCATATAGAGCGCTTCGCCCCCCTTGGTAAGGGCCATCATCTCCTCGGTGCAGTGCCAATCCTTGTGCTTGGCGTTCTGCTCCAGACAGTGTTTCTCCAGCTCTTTGAGGCCGGCGTGGTCGTTGGCCCGCAGCAGCTCGGTGCGCTGCTCCATCACCTTGTAGGGAGCCCAGGACTTGGGATAGACGATATCGGCGTCCTTGAACGCCTCTTCCATGGAGGTGACCTGACGGAAACTGCCGCCGGAGGCCTTGGCGTTCTCATGGGCCACCGCGATCACGTCCGGGATCAGGTCATACCCTTCGGGATGCGCCAGGGTCACGTCCATGCCAAAGCGGGTCATCAGCCCTATGATGCCCTGGGGCACGGAGAGCGGCTTGCCGTAGCTCGGGGAGTAGGCCCAGGTCATGGCAATCTTCTTGCCTTTGAGGCTCTCCAGGCTGCCGAAGTGCTCCTGCAGCCAGGCGAGATCAGCCATGGACTGGGTCGGGTGATCAATGTCGCACTGCAGGTTGACCAGCGCCGGGCGCTGGGGCAGCACCCCCTTCTCGAACCCTTCGTCCAGGGCCGCACCCACTTCACGCATGTAGGCGTTGCCCGCCCCCAGATACATGTCATCGCGAATGCCGATGGCATCGGCGCAAAACGAGATCATGTTGGCGGTTTCACGCACCGTCTCGCCGTGGGCAATCTGGGATTTGCCCTCGTCCAGATCCTGCTGGGTGAGGCCAAGCAGGTTCAGGGCCGAAGCATAGGAGAAACGGGTACGGGTCGAGTTGTCACGAAACACCGAGATACCCAGGCCGGTATTGAACAGCCTGGTGGCGATGTTCTCGGCCCGCAGCCCCTTGAGGGCCTCGGCCAGCTTGAGGACCAGCGCCAGCTCCTGGGGGGTCTGCTCCCAGGTCAGCAGAAAGTCCTTTTCATGCAGGTTGGATTTGAGCTCATTGATCTCTTTGATTAATTCGTTAACTGCTTTCATCGTTAGCCCCAATCTGTTGATGAGATATGGATTGCTCCCCTTCCACTCACAAGGTCACCGAAAATAGGGTCATTGGGTGAGTTCATCGGTCAGCGTCAAATAAAAGCAATCAATAAGCGTGCCAATGCGGTATTTCAGGAGGAATAACGAAAAACAGGAAAATAGATGTGCGCCAGCGCACATGAAAGCGCCATTTAGACATGCTGGGTGGCACTTTCACGATAAATGCCGGCACACCTCAGTGACATTTAAAATAGTGCCAGGATAAGCGCTGATAATTATCACCCTGGCTATCAGATGCGGGCAGCGAATTGATAGGCAAGATGGGTAAATTATCATAATGATAATGGCCGTGCCCCAGACGCAGCCATTATCTGCGAGCAAACCGCCGCTTGCGACCAGCGGCGGTGTGAGGCTCAGGCTTGCACGGCGATCTCGTACTTCTTGATCTTGCGATAGAGGGTCGCAATTCCAATGCCCAGCGCCTGGGCAGCCAGCTTCTTGTTGCCAAGGCGCAGCAAGGTCTCCTCTATGGCCTGCTTCTCCATGCTCTCCAGCCCGTTTTCCCCGAGAGGCAGCCCCCGGCTGCGCTCGGACAGGCCGGTTTCAGCCATGGCGGGAGAGGCCGTGGCCGGCGCGGGACGACCCGCAGCCACCGGGTTCTCCCCGGCGCCGGGCCATTGATTGTGCAAAAGATGGGAGGGCTGCTGCAAATCCTCAGATATCGCCTCTGTATCACGGTGCTGGTTGCGCAATATGTTGGGGGGCAGGAGTATGCTCTCGATCACCTCCCCCGCCTGCACCACGTTGACCAGGTATTCGATGAGGTTGCTGAGCTCGCGCACGTTGCCGGGCCAGCGATATCCCTCGAGCAGACCCATCACCTCCGGGCTCAGCCCCGGATAGATGAGGCCGATGCGGCTGGTGTGCAAGTTGAGAAAGTAGTGAGTCAGCAGCGCCACGTCCCCTGCCCGCTCGCGCAGCGGCGGCAGGTGGATGGGGATGACGTTGAGACGATAGAAGAGGTCTTCGCGAAACTTGCCCTCGGCAATGTACTGCTCCAGATGCTGGTGGGTCGCGGCTATGATGCGAATGTCCACCGGCACGGGCCGACTGGCGCCGATGGGGGTCACTTCCCGCAGCTCCAGCACCCGCAGCAGTTTGGCCTGCATGGTGAGCGGCATGTCCCCTATCTCGTCGAGAAACAGGGTGCCCTGATGGGCGGCCTGGATCAGCCCCTGCTTGCCGCCACTGGAAGCGCCGGTGAAGGCCCCCTTCACGTAACCAAACAGCTCGCTCTCCAGCAGTTGCTCCGGAATGGCGGCGCAGTTGATGGCAATGAAAGGCTTGTCATGGCGAGGGCTGAGGCGGTGAATGGCGCGGGCCACCACCTCCTTGCCGGTGCCGCTCTCACCGCAGACCAGCACGCTGGAGGGGCTCAGGGCGATGCGATGGAGCAGTTTTTTCAACGCCTGCATCGGCTTGCTTTCGCCGATCAGCAGCGCCATGCCCTCGTCCGGCTCCAGCGGTTGACTCAGGGCCGGATGGGACTGGTGAAACGCCATCAGAAACAGCTGCTGGCCCTGCACGTGGTGCAGCTGGCCTATGATGAGCTCCTGGCGATCAGCCAGTGTGATGATGTGCTGCATGTGCCCAGTCAGCCCCTGCTGGGCGAAGGTGAGCGGACGCACGCCAATCTCGCGCCCCAGCAACTGCTCTTGCTGGCAGTTGAGCTGCTTGAGCGCCACCTCGTTGGCATAGCGCAGCTGGCTCTTCTCGTCGAGCAGCAGGCAACCCTGATCCATGTGACTCATCAGATTCAGGAACACCTTGTTGACCCCGTCTGACAAGCCACGGGAATCGAGCAGCTTGGCCACGAAGATGCTGGAGATGTGCTGCACATAGTCGCACACCTCCTGCAGGTTGTTATTGAGGCGGGCCTGCTGCTCGGCGTTGAAGGCCACCAGGCTGATGACCCCGATGCAGGTCTCCTCCACCATGATGGGCACCCCGAGGAAGGCGCGTTCCCGGCAGCTATCCTTGCAGCTGCACCCCTCACAGACAGGATCCTCGCTGGTGTGGGTGACTATCTTCTCACTCTGGTGTTCGATCACGTAGCGCAACAGGCGGGAGTCTCCCTCCAGCTGGCGGCCGAAAAACTTGCCGTAAGGGCCGGTTCCCGCCACCCGCACCATGTTGGCGTCGACGATTTCCACTTCCAGTTGCAGCACGCTGGCCAGCATCTTGGCAAAGCGCAAGATGGTGGGCTGGATCTGCATCAACAAACATTGGTTACTGACGGACATCATGCTGTTCATCCCTTGGCTCCCACCCAGGGTGGGATTCATGCTGGCCAGATACTATGCCAATTCGACGGCCGCAACTTCGCCGAGGATCACGAAAAGGGAACTTGCACTCCCCCTCTGCCGGGAGTGAGAGCTGGCGCAGACAGGGGAAAATAAGAGCGAAGGAGCAAGCCAGGGACGCCAGCAGGCGTCCTTGCAAGCGACACAGAGTCAACCGCCCAGATGCAGGGCCAGCCAGACCGCCAGCGGGATCACCACGACCGAGAGCGCATTGCCGCCGAGCACGATACTGGCCACCTTCTCGGGCTGGCACTGGTACTGCTCGCACAGCATGTAGTTGAGCACCGCCGGTGGCAGCGCCACCGACAACATCAACAGCGGGATCCACTCCGCCTGCAACGGCAGCAACCAGACCGCCAGCCAGAGCGAGACGCCGCCCGCCAACAGGTAGAGCAGGTTGCACTTGAGGGCGAGCCCCAGGTGGTCAAGCTCCCCTTCCATCAGGCGGATACCGAGGGCAAACAGCATCAGGGGCACCGAGATCTGGCCGAGCAAGGAGGCGCTGGTCACCAGGTATTCCGGCAGCGCAATGTGCAGGTTAGCCACCAGCAAACCGGCGAGGGCGGCCCACAGCACTGGGCTGCGCAGCCAGAGCCAGCGGGAGGTGTTGGCCGAGAGGATGAACATGCCCACCGAGAAGTGGAGCAGGTTGGAGAGCACGAACAGTATGATAATGGCGCCCAGCTGCTGCTCGCCAAAGGCCAGCACCATCAGCGGAATGCCGAGGTTGCCCGTGTTGCGAAACATGGCGGGCAGGATCAGCGCCGGCCGGCTGATGCTTGTTAGCCTGAGCAAGGAGAGCAGCAGACCCGGCAACAGGATAACCA
>NZ_CAWNYS010000036.1:0-2246 GCF_963878295.1 Aeromonas sp. HMWF014
AGCCTGACCGAAGAGGGGAGCTGGTTCTATCAGCGTGCGGTGAAGATCCTGACCGAGATGAGCGAGGCGGAGGGTCACCTGCTGATGCGCAAGGCGCAGCCGGAGGGGATATTACGGGTCGATGCGGCCACCCCCTTTATCCTGCACCGGTTGGTGCCCATCATCGGTGAGTTTCGCCGTCGCTACCCCGCCATCGAGCTGCAATTGCACAGCTCGGAGGGCTTTATCAATCTGATGGAGCGGCGGGTGGACATGGCCATCCGTATCGGCGAGCTGGTCGACTCTTCCCTGCGCGCCCTGCCGCTTGGCCACTCGCGGCTAAGGTTGCTGGCATCGCCCGCTTACCTGAGCGAGCGGGGTACCCCGCGCCAGCCGGCGGATCTACTGGCTGGCCACGAGCTGCTGGGCTTTTTGCATCCCGATCACCTCAACCACTGGCCGCTGCTCAGTGCCGAGCAGGGGGATCGCTTTGCCATCACCCCCAGTCTGCGGGCCAGCAGCGGCGAAACCTTGCGCCAGCTGGCGCTGGCAGGGCAGGGGATCGTCTGCCTGTCGGATTTTATGACCGGGCCGGATCGGGCGAGCGGCGCTCTGGTGGAGGTGCTGGCGCGCAGCAACAGCGGCGCCTCGCGCCCCATCAATGCGGTGTTCTACTCCGATGCCCAGCGCGACATCCGGCTGCGGGTCTGGCTCGATTTTCTCAAAGAGCAGCTGGGAAGCCATACCCTGTAACGCCACGTCGTACGGCCAAGCAGATAAACAGACGGCCGACGTGAGGGTCGGCCGCGAGTTCGGGAAGGTGTGCGAGGCGAGACGGCTTTAACGAGGCAATTTGCCCCACACCCGGCTGAGCAGGGCGCCGCCGATCACGGGCGCAATGGCCAGCAGCAGGGTCCACTGCCAGGAGAGTCCACCCGCGGTGGTCGCCAGTACGATGCTGGTGAGTACCACCAGTTGGGCCACCATCATCAGAAAGGTTCCTTCTCGGGGGGTCAGGGCCTCTTTTTGAGCGACGGATGCCTGGGCTACGGGTGCTTGAGTGGTGGTCGATTTCATGGCGATATCCCTCTGTTGGGTCTGATATCACTAAGCAATGGCCGTTCCACCTTTTTTCCCGTTAACTATCAATGATTTGTGGATTATCGCCGCATTCCCGTTTCGGGATCGCGCGCAAAATGATTCGCAAAATGAAAACGCCACCTTGCGGTGGCGTGCTGGTTACTGAGAGGGGGGAGGGACTGGACCTAGCCAATCCGGTATTGGCGGATCTGCTCGTCGATGGCCTTGGCCAGCTCAAACAGCTCACTACTGGCTATATTGCTCTCCTGCGCGTGTTCCCGCTGGAGTTCGGCCACCATGGCGAGCTCATCCAGCGCCGTTCTGGCCTGCCCCATCTGTTGATTCTGGGCCTGCGCCAGCGCGCTGATCTCGTTGATCTCGAGGGCGGTCTGGTTGATTTGGCTGGTGGCATCGATCAGCACCTCTCTGGTCTGATGCATCCTGTTATAACCCTCTTCGCTCAGGGTGCGGGAGTCCGCCATCGAGCTGCTGGCCTGACGGGTACCCTCTTGCAGGCGCAAGATGAGATCCTGCACATCCTTGGTTGCAGTTTGGGTGCGCACGGCCAGTTGACGTACTTCGTCGGCAACTACCGCAAAGCCGCGGCCCATCTCCCCCGCGCGGGCCGCTTCGATGGCGGCGTTGAGGGCCAGCAGGTTGGTCTGGTTCGACACATCGCGGATCAGATTCATGATTTGGGTGATGTTGTTGCTGTCTTTGACCACCTCCTCCAGCAGGGCGGAGGAGCTGCCGATGCTATTGCGCAAGGTATCGAGTTGCTCGGCACTTTGGGTCACATCCTGCTCGATGGCGATCATGTGGCTGGCGATGCGCCGGGTCACCTCGTTGACTCCCTCCGAGCGGGTGGCGATCTGCTCGGCGTTGTTGCCGATGATGGAGACCACATTGGTCAGCTCCTGAATACTCTGGGCCTGCTGGCAGGCTTCACCCGCCAGCGCCTGGGCCTGTTGCATGGATTGGGATGACTGCGCCGAGAGGGCGCTGCCTGACTGCTGGAAGCGGGAGAAGCTCTGGTTCAGGCTCTGGATCAGCTGGTTGAAGCTCTGGGCCATCATCCCCAGCTCGGATTTGTCAGAGAAGTCGAGGCGAGTCACCAGATCCCGATCGGCGGTGATGTGGTGCATGCCATCGGCCGCCTGACGAATGGGGCGGCTGATGGAGTGAGC
>NZ_CAWNYS010000037.1:0-2040 GCF_963878295.1 Aeromonas sp. HMWF014
TGGCCTACTTCAAGATTAGCCTTTCAACACGTAATTGGGACAGAGCCTTTCTCAAGGCCTATGAGGAGGGGTTGCACGCCTATTCGGGGGATTACGAAGAGGTCAATCATCGCAACCTCCGCGAGCACGATTTTCGTGCCTTCTTCGAGGGTGAATATCGGCTCGATCGCTTCGAGAACCACCAGCTGTTCGATCTCGATGGTGTGCTGGGGCGGCTCAACTCCTCCTCCTATGCCCCCGCCGTCGGCACCCCGGCCCATGAGCAGATGACGGCGCTCATCCGACGCGAATTTGGCCGCCATGCGGTGGGTGGCAGAGTCTCCTTCAACTACAGCACCCTGGTCTACAGCGGCCGGGTGTCGGCCTGATCGGAGCCGGCTTCCCGACATGACAAGGCCCTCGTCGTTCACGGCGAGGGCCTTTGTTATTTCCCGGGTACCTCGTTTGGGTGCGCTGCGACGCAGACAGTCGCGAGGGGGTCTTGTGACCTTAGCCCTGGTCTATTCCCAAGATGGCCAGGGCTTTGGCCAGGGTATCGACGGATGCCTGATGTTTGCCCGCGTTATGCAGGGTTTCTCCTTCGGCCCTGAGTTGCTTCACCTCGGCCAGCTGCTCGGCGCTGAGGGCGGGGCCTGCGGCGAGGGCATCATCGATCTTCTTCATGTCTGCGGGGCAGTGAAACGCGAGGGCACTGCCGGCAAAGAGCAGGCCAATCAATAACAGGACAGGTTTCATCTTGGTTACCTCAATGGTGGGTCTCATCAAGCATAGTGTGGTCGTGGCAGGGCCGGTTGGGTTGAAGTGGGGGGGAAGCAAACGGTACCATGGTTGTTTAGCCCGACAGGAAGACCCCATGACGCTCACAAGGTTGTTCTCACCCTTGGCCAGTCTGGTGATATTCATTCTGGGCCACGGCATGTTCAATACCCTGCTGACGGTGCGCCTCTCGGCCGAGCAGGTGTCGGTACAGGCCATCGGTCTGGTGTCGGCTGCCTATTTCGGTGGCCTGGTGCTGGGGGCCTTCGTCAACGCTCGCCTTATCATACGGGTCGGCCATATCCGGGCTTATGCGGCCTACGCCTCCCTGCTCTGTTTTCTGTTTCTGTTGCACGGCATGGTGGTGGACCCCATCAGCTGGGCCGCACTGCGGCTGGTGGGGGGCTTTGCCACCGGTGGCCTGTTCGTGGTGCTGGAGTCCTGGATGCTGGTTTCAAGCACCCCGCTCAACCGGGGGCGACTGATGTCGCTCTACATGATCCTGCTCTACGGATCCTTGGCCATGGGCCAGTTGCTGCTCAAGTGGGTGGACCCCATGGTGCTGACCCCGTTTGCCCTGTGCGCCATGGCAGCCACCTTGTCTGTGGTGCCGCTGGCGCTCTCCCGGGTGGCGACGCCCGCCATGGTCGCGCCCCAACCGGTCGGGGTGATCGATCTGGTGCGGCTCACCCCGGCTGGCATGGGCAGCAGCTTCCTCTCTGGCCTGATCCTCGGCGCCATCTACGGCCTGCTGCCACTTTACTTTACCGACAGCGGTGCCTCGCTTTCGCGGGTGGCGGAGATGATGGCACTGGTGATCCTGGGGGGCATGTGCCTGCAGTACCCCATAGGCCGTATGTCCGATCGCTATGACAGGCGGCTGGTGATCCTGCTGCTCGGCGCCGTGCTGACTCTGCTCGCCCTGCTGATGGTGCTGCTGCCGGAGGATTGGCGCGAGCCTGTCACCGGCACTCTGGTGTTCTTGCTGGGAGGGATGGCGTTTTCCATCTATCCCCTGAGCCTGAGTCACGCCTGCGATGAGCTGCGTCCGGATCAGGTGCTGGGGGCCAATCAGGGGCTGCTGCTCGCCTACAGCCTGGGGGCCATGATAGGGCCGCTGCTGGCGCCTTTCGTCATGCTGCAGTTTGGGCCGCAGGGCTTGTTTGTCTATTTCGCCCTGTGCGGCACCCTGCTGACAGTGTATCTGGGTTGGCGCAAGCGACAGCGGGCCCCCATTCCCCTGGCCGATCATCAGGTGTTCATGCCGGTGCCGCCCAATACGCC
>NZ_CAWNYS010000038.1:0-3313 GCF_963878295.1 Aeromonas sp. HMWF014
GTTCAAGACCAGCACCTTCGCCATCGGTGTCTGGGGTAACCTGTTCGCCCGCCTCGGCAGCGGTGCCATGCCCTTCCTCACCCCGCTCTTCCTGCAACTGGGACTGGGTTTCTCGCCGAGCAAGGCGGGTATGACCATGATCCCCACTGTGCTTGGGGCCATGCTGACCAAAACGCTGGTGAACAAGCTCATTCCGCGCATCGGTTATCGGCGCATCCTGATCGGCAATACCCTGGCGCTGGGGGCCATGATCGCCAGCTTCTACTTCATCGACAACCAGCTGCCCTATGGGGTACTGCTGGGCTGGTTGATGGTGTTTGGCGCCATCAACTCGCTGCAGTTCTCCGCCATGAACACACTCACGCTGCAAGACTTGAGCACCGAGCATGCCAGCAGTGGCAACGGTCTGTTGTCGGTGGTGATGCAGCTATCCATGAGCCTGGGGGTGGCCATCGCCGCCAGCCTGTTGGGGCTCTTCTCTGCGGGTTTGTCGGCGTCGAATGGGCAGTGGCTGGGAGGCTTCCACCTCACTTATCTCTGCATCGGCCTCATGTCCATGCTGGCGGCGCTGATCTTCGCCCAGCTGGCGAGGGACAAGGGGTAAGCGGGTTGGTATCGTCAGCCGTCAGGCTGATGGTGCAGGCAGATAGCTGACCTGACAGGGAAGCTGCTCAAGCACCCGGGCAAGGTGAGTAGTCTCCAGCAGAAAGGTCTGCTCCGGGTGGCCCGGTGTCCAGGTGAAGGCGTGATGGTCCATCAGTTGAGGGTCTACCAGTAGCGGAATATCGGCGCGGGGCAGAAAGGGGCAGACGGCGCCCGGCAGACAGCCGATCTCGGCCTGCATCTCTTCTGCGGTGCAGATGGAGGGCTTGGCACCGAGCGCGGCTTTGACCGCCTTGTTGTCGAGCCGCCCCCCCTGATGGGTCAGCAGCAGGGCGAAGCGACCATCCCTGAATTTGAGAAACAGCGTCTTGCTGAACACCGCCTGCCAGCCCAAGCGGGCCCTGACTCTTTCGTCGGTGGCGTAATCCAGAATGGGTTCATGCTGGTAGCGCTGATGGGGCAACTCGGCCAGCAGCTGGCAGTTGAAGTCGTGAATGGTGTCGAGCGGCATGGGGATCTCCTGTGGCGAGCCTTATCCTGCCAGCCATGGCAGGCCGGGCCCAATCACACTTTCTTATGGCGGATAAGCCGCCTTGCAAGATGCAACAAGGGCACCCTCGGGTGCCCTTGTTGATTCAGTAAGGCTGCAGCTCGCACGCTTCCCAGTGAAAGGGAATAGGGCAGAGTCGCTGGGAGGCCTTGTCATAATCCTGCCACAGCTCACCCAGCGTGCGGCCATCGACCGGATGGCGCAGGCTCGGGGCCAGTTCGGCCAGTGGCCAGAGCACAAAGGCATTGGTGAGGATCTCGCCGCGGGGCAGGGCAACCGGGGTCTCACAGACCCGATCACCATAGAGCAGCAGATCCAGATCCAGGGTGCGCGGTGCGAACTTCTTGGCATCCGGCTCGCGGCCGTGGGCGAACTCCATGGCGCGCAGCCGTTGGCACAGGGTTGCCAGCGGCAGATCGGTGTCGGCCCCCACGACCAGGTTGTAGAAGGGGCGGCCATTGAAGCCCACCGCCTCGCTCTCGAATACCCTGGAGACCGCCAGCTCGCCGAACTCGGCATGCAGGGCATCGAGTCCGGCGTGGATGTGGTGCTCCCGCTCTATGTTCGAGCCCAGACTGATATAGATGCGGATCATGCGGCGCTCCCTGTCATCGGGCTTGCACCCAGACGGATATAGAAGGAGGCCATCAGTTGGCGCTCGCGGCCGGAATACGGTGGCGCAGGATCTCGACCCCGACGCCAGCGGCATTGGGCACGGCGCCCGGTTTGGTCAGGATGACCTTGACCCATTGCACCCGCTCGTCGGCCAGCACCAGCATGGCGACCTGCTCGGCCATGGTTTCGACCAGTTCCACCACCTTGCTGGCGGCGTGATCACAAATCTTGCGAGAGAGGGTGGCGTAATCCAGTGCCAGATTGATATCGTCGGTTGCTGCGGCGGGACGGTTGTCAAACCCCATTTCCAGGTCGAAACAGAGCTTCTGGCGAATGCCTTTCTCCCACTCATAAACACCAATAGTGGTCAAAACCTCGAGTCCGCGAATAAACACCTTGTCCATGACAGTACTTCTTCTTTACTCTTGATGGGCTGTGATAACAGCGCAGGGATGCAGGCCTGGCAACCAGTTTGCCGCGCGGTCGGTTTGAACGACACGCTTTTGGGCAACGCCAAGCCAGAGAATGTGGCCCGCATCATACCCCATTCATATCGTGGTAAAAACGACCAAGATGACGGCCCTGACGATTTTGATGATTATTCTGGCCTATCTGGGCGGCTCGCTGTCCAGTGCTGTGCTGGTTTCCCGTATCACGGGTCTGCCGGATCCTCGCGATCATGGCTCACACAATCCGGGTGCGACCAATGTATTGCGCCTCGGCGGCCGCGTGGCTGCCGTTGTGGTGTTGCTGCTCGACGTGCTCAAGGGCACGGCCCCCGTCTATCTCGCCTGGTATCTGCAAATCAAACCCGTTTACCTCGGCTTGATCGGGGTGGCGGCCTGCCTCGGCCACATGTACCCCATTTTCTTCCACTTCCGGGGAGGAAAGGGGGTCGCGACGGCACTCGGTACCATGATGCCTATCGGTTTTACCATGGGTGGCGCCGTCATCGGCACCTGGCTACTGGTGCTGCTGGTGAGCGGCTACTCCTCGCTGGCCTCCATCATTACCGTGCTGCTGACCCCGCTCTTTACCTACCTGCTCAAACCCGAATACACCCTGCCGGTCTCGTTGCTCTCCTGCCTCATCCTTATCCGCCATCATGAGAACATAGCCCGCCTGCTGAAAGGGGAGGAGCCCAGAGTCTGGGGCCGTCCGGCGCAGTCCGGTCAGGAAGAAGTAGGGGAAATGTATGATGTTGCGCAAAAAAGAGACGAACGAGACAAAAAGTGAAATTTCCCGTTGACCATCCGCCTTAAAATCCGTTTAATAGCGCCCACGCCCAGATAGCTCAGTCGGTAGAGCAGGGGATTGAAAATCCCCGTGTCGGCGGTTCGATTCCGTCTCTGGGCACCAAAATTTGGTGCCATGAAATAAAAATTTGTTCATGCACAAGGGTTTAAAGTGTGCCGGCTTAGCTCAGTAGGTAGAGCAACTGACTTGTAATCAGTAGGTCACCAGTTCGATTCCGGTAGCCGGCACCATTTATAGATTGCCCAGATAGCTCAGTCGGTAGAGCAGGGGATTGAAAATCCCCGTGTC
>NZ_CAWNYS010000038.1:3323-7583 GCF_963878295.1 Aeromonas sp. HMWF014
CACAAAAGCCCAGCAGCAATGCTGGGCTTTTTCTTTGTCTGTCGTTTACGGCCGACCAGATTCACGTGACAGGTTCGTTTGTTACTGGCCGAGTGAGAGCATGGCCGGCCGAGATAGTAGCGTCTTTCGAGTATCTCCGTTCGCCAGGGATGGCACTTAATGTCTGCTGTTGTTTCATCAGCGGCCAGCGTTATCGCTATCTTTCCGGCGTGATACCTTGCATTTTCAGCCAGAATGCCTCCTGACAGGGATTGTGGAACAGCTTGCGTAGCGGCGTGATGGGCATGGGGCTGGTGACGACGCTGTAGCTTATCCAGCATTCGGCACACAGCTGTGCAGAGGGGACTTGATCCTGCTCTGTCTGATGACAGATGACGACCCTATTGGCGAACCAATAGGTGGTTTGCTGGTGCTGGATCAGGGTGCCACTCTCGTCATGCTCGCTATAGTGTTCACTCTGCTGGCGTGTGATGGTCGCAGGCCCCGGCTGCCGATGGATGGCCTTGATATAGGTGATGAGCTGATTCATTGCTGTTCTGTTTGTGATGGGGGCGGAGTTCGGCGCTGGCCGGAGGTGTCGCGATCTTAACTTGCTGCATCGAGGCCGGCAATCCTGCCGCCAGACCGAACGGTGGATCACCGTCGATATGCATTTTGGCAAGTTGCTGAAGGCCTTGCTAGTCATGCCCGAGCGCTGTCAGCAGGACGGAGTCCCCTGCCACCAAGTCATCGGACTAATGCGTAACGGGTTGAACATAGGCGGCATTCAGATACGAAATCCCAGTAAGGTAGATGAAGTCTCTGGCGGAGGTTATCCACGTTCTTTCGCTGACTTGCCGCGGTTGTTATACTCCTGCCCCGCAATTTTTCCCGAGTGCTGGTTTTATCGTGCCGACCAGGTCTGATGCGGGCTTGCTGGCTATGTTGGCCCGGCAATCGCGTTTTCCTCCCGAGTGCCGTCGTCAACACTACTGACTATTCGTCCGGATGTCAGCGGAACCTTGCTGGATACGCCATTCAAGGAGCCCTTGTCGCGAGTGCGTCATGAGTTCAATAACAAAAACAACGATTCACACAGAGACAGCAATCAGGATTGGTATGGAAAATCAAGCAGTTAAAGATTCGCATACATCGCAAACCTCTCTCCGCCGCTGGCTGGAGCCGGTACTGGTGCTGGCTATTCTGGGCAGCCTGTTCGGCTACCTCGGCAGCCAGATGGGGCTCTCCTCCTTGGTCAATACCCTGTTCAACACCGCCCATCAGCTGCTGCTCAATACTGTGCTTTTCATCATGGGGATTACCGTGTTGTCGGGGGCGCTGAGTCAGCTGCTCAGCGAGTTCGGGGTGATCCGCCTGCTGGAGGTGCTGCTGGCGCCGCTGATGAAGCCCATCTTCCGCCTGCCTGGACGTACCGCCCTGGCGGCCTTGATGACCTTCTTCTCCGATAACCCGGCGGTCATCAGCCTCGCCAAAGACAGTCGCTTTCGCAAAGGCTTCACCCCCTGGCAGCTGGTCTCACTCACCAACTTCGGCACCGCCTTCGGCATGGGGCTGATAGTGGTGACCTTCATGGCCACCCTGCAACTGCCGAGCGGCGAATCCACTGCCAGTGCAGCCCTGATAGGCCTGCTTGGCTCCCTCATCGGTTCAGTGGTCTCGACCCGGTTGATGCAGCACATGATCCGCCCGCTGGTGGGGGAAACCCTGATGGATGACGAGGTAGTGAGCCTGGGTGCCAAGCCTGGTCTGAGCCAGGAGTCGGCCCCCACCTGGCTGCGGGTGCTCAATGCCCTGCTCGATGGCGGCAAGTCCGGGGTGGAACTTGGGATGGCGGTGATCCCCGGGGTGCTTATCATCAGCACTTTCGTGATGCTGCTGACCTTCGGCCCGGGCGAGCAGGGTTACAATGGCGAGGCTTTCCAGGGGGTGGCGTTGCTGCCCGTGCTGGCGGCCAAGGTGGGTTGGTTGTTCGAACTGCTGTTTGGCTTCCAGCAACCGGAGCTGGTCGCCTTCCCGGCGACCTCGCTGGGGGCGGTCGGGGCCGCCATGTCGCTGATGCCTCCCTTTATCGCCAAGGGGTGGATCACTGGCAACGAGGTCGCGGTGTTTACCGCCATGGGCATGTGCTGGAGCGGTTTCCTGAGCACCCACACCGCCATGCTGGATGCCCTCGGCTATCGTCACCTGACCTCCCGTGCCATCGTGGCCCACACCATCGGCGGCTTGAGTGCCGGGGTGGCAGCCCATCAGATCTACCTCTGGCTTGGGTGAAGGGACAGTTAGCAAAAGGGCGCCTCGGTGCCCTTTTGCTTGTCTGGCCGGCTAACGGCCTTACAGATTGCCCGGTTTGGGGATGGGGATACCGATCAGGAAGTTGTCTATCATGCCGACCATGCGTCCCAGCTCGGGTTTGGTGATGGTATCGTTGGCCCCCAGCTGTAGCGCCTTCTGGCGGTTGTCGTCACTCATCAGCGACGAGAACATGACGATGGGGGTGGTCTTGAAGGCAGGGGTATCCCGCAGGCGTTTGAGCAGGTGCATGCCGTCCATGCGGGGCATCTCGACGTCTGTGATGATGCCGCTGACGAACTCGGCCACCGGGATCTTCTCCTCCTGCGACAGGCGGTCGAACTCCATCAGCATCTCCAGCCCGTCCCCCCCATCCTTGGCGGTCACCACGTTGTAGCCTGCGGTGCGCAGCGTGGTCTCTATCATCTTGCGGATGAAGGCGGAATCATCCACCACCAGCACCGTCTTGGCCTGGCGCAGTGCCATCATGCGATCGTCGATGATGACCTTGCGATCCTGGGTCACATCGTACTTCTCCATGCTCAGCTCGGGGTTGATGTCGGCGATGATCTTCTCGAAGTCGAGGATCATGATGAGGTTGCCATCACGCCTGACCACGGCCACCACGCAATCATTCTCGCCCGCCTCCAGAAACTGGCTGGGGGACTCCACATCCTCCCAGGAGACCCGATGGATCCTGCTGACGCTGTCGATGAGAAAGCCGTTCGCCATCTTGTTGAAGTCGGTGACGATCACCACCTTGTGGCTGGGGTCAGGGTTGGTCTTGATGCCAAGCCAACCCGCGAGATCCACCAACGGGATCAGCCGCTCGCGCAGGGAAAAAACACCCACCATGTGACGTTGGGCGTTGGGGTAGTCTGTGGTTTCCGGTACCCGTATCACCTCGCGCACCTTGGCGACGTTGATGCCGTAATAGGCGATCTTCTCCCTGCCATCTGGCATCTGCTTCTTGAGGTGAAACTCGATGATCTCGAGCTCGTTGGTACCGCTCTCGGTCAGGATGGATTTACGATCTTCCCCGTCTTTGGACATCATGGTCACTCTCGTGCTTCTGGTTGCGCTGGCAGCACCCGCTGCGGTTTTCCCTCAGTATAGGAATGGATCCGCCCAATCCGGGGCGATCCACACAAGCTGGCCCTCATAACTGCTTGATCCGGCAGACAGGAAGGCGCGTACCAGCTTAACAGGGAAAGAAAGAGGCGATGGAGAAGGGCATCACACTCACCGCAAACAGGAGATGAACATGAACGAGGGCGTCGTGGTGATTGGAGCCGGGGGCGGTATAGGTCAGGCGCTGGTGGCACACTGGCTGGCGACAGGGGGCGGTCCTGTCATGGCGGTCAGCCGGCAGCCGGCACCCGTCGGGTGTGATGATCCCCGCTTGCATTGGCTGCGTTGCGATTACAGCGATCAGCAGATGGCTGACGTGGTGGCCCGTATCGCCACTCTGGCCCCGAGACCGCACCGGCTGGTGATATGCAATGGTGTCCTGCATCAGGGGGCGATCAGGCCTGAAAAGCGGCTGGAAGCGCTTGATGTCGAGGCCATGACCAGCCTCTACCAGACCAATGCCTTGCTGCCGCTGCGCTGGATCAACCAGCTGCTCCCGCTGCTTGGCGCCTCGCCCTGCACCCTGGCGGTGCTCAGCGCGCGAGTCGGCAGCATTGGGGGCAATCGGGCGGGGGGCTGGTATGGCTATCGTGCCTCCAAGGCTGCCCTCAACATGCTGCTCAAGTGCGCCGCCATCGAACTCGCCCGGCGTGCCCCGGGCGTCAAGCTGCTGGCGTTTCATCCGGGTACTGTGGATACCCAGCTCTCGCGCCCGTTTCACGCCAATGTGCCAGATGGCAGCTTGCAGACGCCAGAGCAGGTAGCTCGCAATCTGGTCAGTCTGATGGCGGGGCTGATACCTGACGGCGAGCTCAGCTATCTCGACTGGCAGGGCAAGAC
>NZ_CAWNYS010000039.1:0-810 GCF_963878295.1 Aeromonas sp. HMWF014
GTGAGGGACCAGAGGCCTATTTTACTCTCTTTCATATGCTCTCCCTAGCGCAGCCGGCTGGCCAGTGCCTGAATATGCTCGGGGCCAATGCCGCAGCAACCGCCGATGAGAGAGGCCCCCACCCCGCGCCAGCGCTCGGCCCAGCCAAGGTAATCCAGCGGTCCCAGATCAGCGCGGATCTCGTCCAGCCCGTCGTTGGCGGTCGCCTCTTTTGGCTGGGGCGGAAAGGCATTAGCGTAGGCGCCGAGGCGAATATCCCCTCGGCCCAGCGCCTGCAAGCTGGCGCCTGCCACCGTCAGCGCCGCCTCAATCACCTCGGGCTGACAACAGTTGAACAAGATGGCATCCACCCCGACTGCGGCCAGCGCGGTGACGGCATCGGCCACCCGCTCGCCGGAGCGCAGGGTCGGCTCGCTCCCCGGCGCTTCGTCCTCCAGCGTAAAGGAGACCCAAAATGGTTTGCCATCTGCAGGCAGCAGCGCCTTGAGGGCCAGTGGTTCGGCAATCAGGCTCATGGTCTCGGCCAACCAGATATCCACATGGGGCGAGAGCGCCCGGATAAGCGGCGTCGCCAGCTCGCCCACCCTGTCCACCTCGAACAGATCGGCGCGGTAAGAGCCAAACAGCGGCGGCAAGGATCCCGCTACCTGCACGACGCCGCCTTGCTCATCGGCAACCTCGCGGGCCAACTGACCAGCCAGCGCCGCCAGCGCTTCCCCCTCGGCGGCACATCGCTCGGCGCCGATATGAAACGGCACCAGCGCATAACTGTTGGTGGTGATGACCCGGGCACCGCTGGCCACATAGGCC
>NZ_CAWNYS010000039.1:820-5547 GCF_963878295.1 Aeromonas sp. HMWF014
GCCTCCATCAACGCCAGTGCCGACCACTCGGGCTGGCGAAATGGCGCCCCCCGCCGTGCCAGCTCACGCCCCATGCCACCGTCCAGTACCCACAATGCCTGTGTTTCCATCTGTCCTGTCTCTTTGTTGTTGTGTTTGTCTGCATGTTGCATCTGCTGCTGTTCTCCTGACCGGCGTGGTAGTTCCTCGCCTTGCCCCTTCAGGATGAACGGCCAAATCAGCCATAAAAACATATGGATGTTTAGATGGCCAAATAAAGATAAAACAAAGCAGAGCCGACGGCAATCGGTATCACCGGAAATCCGCAGACAACAGAGACGGGAAAACAGCGCAGGAGGTAGCAGGCAGAAAAACGTGAGGCCACCCAGGGGTGGCCTCACTGCAACAGTGATGAACAGGTGGCTTAACGCCCTGCCAGCACGCGTTTTATCTGCTTGGTCCAGTCGGAAACCAGGCCCTGCTGGGGCAGTCCCTTCCAGATCTGCTCCCACTGAGCCGGGCTCAGAGGACGACCCAGTCGACGCTGCACCCCGGCATAGAGATAGTCGTGGGCCGTGGTGGCAGCATGGGCGGAAGTGAGGAACTTGGAGACAGGATCGGTCAGCCGCACATCCCGCATGCCGAGCAGCGGATAGTCGTTGTGTACCGCCGCCAGCATGGTCTCGCGCATGGCCGATTCGATGTAACCGCGGGCAAACAGGGCGGTCACCGACTCCAGCGATCCCTGATCCGGGCCGTGATACTCTTCATCGAATACCGGGCTCGGCTCTGCCACGGCACTTTGCACCACGGCATCGGGATCCGGTTGCGGCACCACCACCGCCTTGGGGGCAGCAGGCTTGGCAACGGCAGTGACCTTGCGGGGCGCGCTCTGGCTGCAAGCGCCCAGCGCAAGGGCGAGCGCCACACAGGCTAGCGCACGGGAATGAGACTGCATCTTCATGACTCCTTGATAGCTCCTTTACGATTCCTGAGCAGGTTTCTCGGTCAACACGGGTTCCACCCGGGTGACCAGCAGTTGGTCAATCTTGTAACTGTCGATGTCGACGACTTCGAACTTGTAGCCCGCGTATTTCACCGAGTCGGTACGTTTGGGGATCTTGCGCAGCATGAACATGATGAAACCGGCGATGGTCTCGTAGTTCTGGCTATCCGGAAACGCCTCTATGTCGAAGGCACGCATCACGTCGGAGATGGGGGTCACCCCGTCCACCAGCCAGGAGTTTTCGTCCCGCTGTACTATCTGCTCTTCCACCACGTGGGTAGCCCACTCGCCCATGACGGTACTCATGAGGTCATTCATGGTGACGATTCCCACCACCAGGGCGTACTCGTTCATCACCACGGCGAAATCGCCCCTGTGGTTCTTGAAGTACTCCATCGCCTCGTAGAGGTTGAGGGTGTCGGGAATGATGATGACGTTCTGCACCAATGAGCCGCTGTTGAGATCGATGCTCTGGCCGCTGATGACACGGATCAGCAGCTCTTTCGCATCGACGAAGCCCTTGATGCTGTCGAGGTTGTGATCGCACACCAGAAACTTGTTGTGCGGGTGCTCTGCGATCTTGGCCTTGATACTCTCCTCACCCTCTTGCAGGGTGAAGTAAATCAGGCTCTCGCGGGCCGTCATGGCGGAGGTCACACCAAGGGACTGCAACTCGAACACGTTCTCGATGAGCTGATGCTCTTCACGCTGGATGACACCGGCCTCAGCGCCCGCATCCATCACCGCATAGATGTCGTCAGAGGTGATCTCGTCGTTGCGTATCATGGAAACCCGCAGCAGACGGAACAACCCATTCGCCATGCCATTGAAGAACCACACCAGCGGCATCAGCAGCGTCACGCACAGCAGCATGGGGCGTACCACCACCACAGCGACCCGCTCCGGCATGGTCATGGCCAGACGTTTGGGCATCAAGTCGGCGAGCAGGATGAACATGCCGGTGACGAACACGAAAGAAGCGGTGGAACTTATCTCGCTGAGCCAGGGGCCCTGATAGAAGCCGGAGATGAGCCCCTTGATGGCAGGATTGAGGGCAGACTCACCCAGGATACCGCCCAGGATGGCGACAGTATTGAGGCCAATTTGCACCACGGTAAAGAAATTACCCGGCTGGGCCTGCAGCGCCAGCACCTTGGCGGCATGGCGGTTTCCCTCATCGGCCATCACCTGCAACTTGATCTTGCGGGAGGCGGCAAGGGATATCTCGGAAAGAGAGAAGAACACGCTGCTGGCAACCAGCAACATCAGAAGAAATATACTATCGGCAAAACTCATGATTAACCTATTGCTACACCCGCCTTAGCACAAGACGGAAAACTGGGCCTGGGAGACCAGACCGTGAGTCCATCCGAGACTCACACAGGGGGCACATTCTAGCAGAAAAGCGCCTGTTGGGTGGCGATATCTTACTCTGGCGCTCAGTGCAACAAAAAAGGCGCCCAAAGCGCCTTTTTATTCATTTTACGGTCAGTGCTTGCCAAGCAGCTCATTGAGCTCGTCCGCCTTGGTATGGCGCACGTCCTTGCCCTTGACGTAATAGACGATGTATTCGCAGATGTGCTGACAGCGATCGCCGACCCGCTCGATGGCCCGCGCCGCCCACAGCACGTTCAGTACCTGGGGTATGGTGCGCGGATCTTCCATCATGTAGGTCATCAGCTCGCGAATGATGGACTCGTACTCCCGATCCACCTTGTCATCTTCTTTGTAAACGGCGATGGCCGCCTCCAGATCCATGCGGGCAAAGGCGTCGAGCACGTCATGCAGCATCTTGATGGTGCGTCGACCCATGTTCTCTAGCGATACCAAAGGCGGCTGCGGCTTGTTGGCGTTGTCGGTCAGCATGCGGGCAATCTTGTCCGCCACGTCGCCGATGCGCTCCAGATCCGTGATGGTCTTGATGATGGCCATCACCAGGCGCAGGTCGGACGCGGTGGGCTGACGTTTGGCGATGATGCGGGTGCACTCCTCGTCGATCGCCACTTCCATAGCGTTGACCTTGTGGTCGTTGGCCACTATCTTGCGCGCCGCATCCAGATCCTGATCGTGGATGGCCGCGATGGCGTCGGTCAGTTGCTGCTCCACCAGACCGCCCATCACCAGCACCTGATTGCGCACGCTCTCTAGCTCGGCATTGAACTGACCGGAGATGTGTTTATTGAGGTTCATATTGTCCATACAAATAATCCTTGATGCTCCGATTATGCCTTAGCCGTTGAACTGACCGGTAATCTGTTTATTGATGCTCATCTTGTTCATACCCATGATCCTTGTTGCACCAACCATGCCTCAGCCGTTGAACTGACCGGTAATCTGCTTATTGATGCTCATCTTGTTCATATCAATAAGATCCTTGTTGCACCAACCATGCCTTAGCCGTAACGACCTGTGATGTAATCTTCGGTCTTTTTCTTGGCCGGGGTGGTGAAGATGGTGTTGGTGTTCGAGTACTCGATGAGCTCGCCCATGTACATGAAGGCAGTCTGATCCGACACCCGCGCCGCCTGTTGCATGTTGTGGGTCACGATCACCACGGTGAACTGGCTCTTGAGCTCGTTGATCAGCTCCTCGATGGTGAGGGTCGAAATCGGATCCAGCGCAGAGGTGGGTTCATCGAGCAGCAGCACTTCCGGTTCGATGGCGATGGCCCGGGCGATCACCAGACGCTGCTGCTGGCCACCGGAGAGACCGAAGGCATTGTCGTGCAGACGATCCTTCACCTCGTCCCACAGCGCAGCACCGCGCAGGGAGCGCTCGGCCGCCTCATCCAGGGTGCGTCTGTCGTTGATGCCCTGCAGGCGCAGGCCGTAGATCACGTTCTCGTAGATGGACTTGGGGAAAGGGTTCGGACGCTGGAACACCATGCCCACCTGACGACGCAGGGCAGAAACATCCACTCCCTTGTCGTAGATGTTGTGGCCGTGCAACTGGATCTCCCCCTCGATGCGGCAGATCTCCACCAGATCGTTCATCCGGTTGATACAGCGCAGCAGGGTCGATTTACCACAACCGGATGGACCGATAAACGCGGTCACCTGCCCTTTCGGGATCTTCATGTTGACGTTGAACAGCGCCTGTTTGTTGCCGTAGTACAGGTTAAGATCCTTCACCTCCAGCGCGGTCTGCTCCGGGCTCAGGTTGAGCAGATCCAGCGCTGTGTGCTGGGTGGACGTGGTCGTTACGTTGATCATCTGTTACCTCAAATCAGTCGGTGGCGGCGGGCATCTTGATGCGCCAGCGGCCGGAACACTTGACTGGCAAGGGGGGAAACCCGTCCCTTGCCTCACATCAGTCTGGGGTGGCTGGATTCATGTTCCAGCGACCGGGATTTCTCACGCAGTGGTTACGAATGGCTGTGATGTCGGTCAGGTTCATGCTGTTCATCCATTGTCTCAACATCCGTCCGGGCAGCCACATCAATGTTCCAAAGAGCGGAATTTTTCACGCAAGTGGTTACGAATACCGATGGCAGTCAGGTTGAGGCCAACGATCACCGTCACCAGCAGGAAGGCGGTGGCGTAGACCAACGGGCGCGCCGCCTCGACGTTGGGACTCTGAAACCCGACATCATAGATGTGGAAGCCCAGGTGCATGAACTTGCGCTCCACGTGCAGGAACGGGAAGTTGCCATCCATAGGCAGGGTCGGCGCCAGTTTCACCACCCCCACCAGCATCAGCGGCGCCACTTCACCGGCAGCACGGGCAATCGCCAGAATAAGGC
>NZ_CAWNYS010000040.1:0-304 GCF_963878295.1 Aeromonas sp. HMWF014
AAACCAATAAAAACAATGCCAGTCAGGCTTAACTGACTGGCATTAGGCCCTCGGGCCTCTTCTTCATTTAGCCGCCAGCCTGTTGGCAAGATCCCCTATCCGGCCACAAGTTCCTGCGGGGTGCCCAGATAGATGCGGTTCTTGCCATCACGCTTGGCGCGATAGACCTCGGCATCCGCCACCTCCAGCAGCGTCTTGCCGAGCGTCACCCCATGGCTGGCCACCAGCCCGCCACTCAAGGTGATTTTGAGGCCAGGCTCGCGCCAGTCCAGTGACTCCACCCCCTTGCGGAACTGCTCCAGCA
>NZ_CAWNYS010000040.1:314-3050 GCF_963878295.1 Aeromonas sp. HMWF014
AGTGGGGGTCCGGGTTGACCATCAGCACCACCAGCTCCTCCCCGCCGTAACGGCAGACCCAGCCATAATCCCCCAACAGCAGCCTGGCCAGCTGAGCCACCCGCTTGAGCACCACGTCCCCGGTCTGGTGACCATAGTTGTCATTGACCCGCTTGAAGTCATCGAGATCGACCATGGCCAGGCAGAAGGGCTGCTGTTCAAGCAACAACCGGGTCAGGCGTTCGTCAAAGAAACGGCGGTTGTAGAGCGCAGTGAGCTTGTCCAGATTGGCCTGCTGGCGGGCCTCGTGATAATCCTTGCTCGCCTCGGCCAGCTCGGCGTAAACGTGCTTGAGCTCCCGCATCCCGCCCTGGGGCACATCATCGGGTTGAGTCCGGCTGGCCCGGATCATGGAAGCGATCTCGTCGAGCATGCGCCGGAAGTAGCGGGACCACACCAGCGCCAGCACGAGATAGAGCACACAGGCCAGCACCACCATCAGTTGCACGTTAAGGGAGACCCGGTTGATCGCGGCCTGGACGCTGGCCGCCGGTTGCACGCTGATCAGCACCCAGTCGTGATCAGGCAATTTGCTATAGGCCACAAACAGCTGGGAAGCCTTGTCCAGGAAGATGCCCTCCCCCTGATTGAAGCGGGAGAGCCACTGGGGATGGTCCATGGGGTTGAGCAACTGAGCGGGATCCGGGTGCACCAGCACCTTGCCGGACTGATTGACGATCATCTGGTAACCGTTGTCCGCCTGGCGATTCAGCTGGGCCGAGAATGGTGCCAGGATGGCATCGACCGCAAACACCCCCTGCACCTTGCCGTTGGCATCGGTCAGCGCTCGCGCCAGGGCGATCACCAGATTGCCATTGCTGTAGTCATAGTAGGGCTCGGTCCAGACCATCTTGCCCAAATGCTGGCTGGCCAGCTGATACCAGGGGCGCACCCTAGGATCAAAATTGGCATCCGCCTCCCACTGGGGATAGATCAGCATCTGGCGCTCGGCCGTGCCGACATAGATATAGAGCAGGTCGGCCATCATCCCTTTGTAGAGCTGCCATGTCTTCAGATAACTCTCGGTATTGTGCAGGTGTGGGCCGCTGATATCTTCCACCTTCACCTGGTCGTAGATAAGCGTAAACTGCCGTTCCATCTCCTGGAGATAGGGCTCGATGAAGACGTGACGCAACTGGTGATTGGTGGCGAGCAGACGCTGCTGCAACTCGTTTTGCAGGCTGCGTTCCATGTGCAGATAGTAGATGCCGCCCAGCATCAGTACGGGAATGAACAACAGCAACAACCCCAGCCGCATCCGGGCAACCAGGGACCAGGCTTTCTTGGGGACAACACGCTTATCCAACCCTGACTCCTGCTACCGTCAGACACGAGGTAGTGTCAGAATATCAGCACCACGGGATGGCGTCCAAAAGGAAGCGGGTTATGTGCTCAACAAGAGGTAATCGACACAGATGTTGAACCCGGACCTGCTGATGGCGCTGCACTATTGCGCCGTGATTATCCTGACCGGGGCCATCACCTCCGAGTATTTTCTGTTCCGGCGCGGCATGTCTATCGAACAGGTCCGCAAGCTGCTGCTGGCCGACGGCCTGGCGGCGCTGGCCCTGCTGCTCATCTTCATCACGGGCGTGTTGCTGGTGCTCGCCCACTCCGAACAGCCCGCCGTACTGCTCGCCAACCCCGGTTATCGCAACAAGCTGCTGCTGTTTTGCCTGATGGTCATCAGCTTTGGCTATCCCAGCCACCTCTTCTATCGCTGGCGCCGCTCCCTGCGTCATGGTCGGGCCCCCATGGTCTCCATCCAGCAGCAGTTCTGGGTGATCTGGATCCTGCGCGGCAACCTCTTGCTGCTCGCCCTCATCCCCTTGCTGGCCACACTCGCCAGCAGTTGAAGGCGACGTTTATTCAGCCGCGATAAGGATTAATCCCCTCTGCACGGCCTGCTGCTGCTGACCAAACTCGCGAGCGCTAAAGACAAATCCCCCCGCACACGGTTATCTTGGTGGCTTGAGCTTTACGGACGGGCACCTGCCCGCCACCTTTTCAGGGATGAATTCGTATGCGTTCGAACATGATGTTACTGATGGCCGCTGCCATCTGGGGGCTGGGCTTCGTCGCCCAGCGGCTGGGGATGGATCACATGGGGCCTTACACCTTCAACGGTCTGCGCTTTCTGCTCGGTGCCGCCTCCCTGCTGCCGTTGCTGTGGTGGCTCAAGTCACGCCAGCCTGTGGGTCAGCCCGGTGATCGCCGCCTGCTGCTGACCGGGGGCCTGCTCGCCGGTCTCGTGCTGTTCAGCGCCGCCTCCCTGCAGCAGGTGGGACTGCTCTATACCACGGCCGCCAAGGCGGGCTTCATCACAGGCCTCTACATCATACTGGTGCCCGTCATCGGCCTGGCCCTGCGCCACAAAACCGGGGCCAACACCTGGGTCGGCGCCCTCATCGCCATGGCGGGGCTCTACTACCTGAGCGTGACCGAGGAGTTCACCATAGGCTACGGCGACCTGTTGCAGGTGATCGGCGCCCTGTTCTGGGCCATTCATCTGCTGGTGCTGGATCACTACTCGAGCCGGGTCGCGCCGATCCGCCTGGCTGGCGTGCAGTTCCTGGTGTGCGGCCTGCTCAGCCTGGGGGTTGCCTTCACCATGGAGACGCCAACCATGAGCGGCGCTGTGGCGGGCTGGCAGGCGCTGCTCTATGCCGGTCTGGTGTCGGTCGGTATCGGCTACAC
>NZ_CAWNYS010000040.1:3060-4382 GCF_963878295.1 Aeromonas sp. HMWF014
ATAGCGGGCTGCGCCCTGATGCTGGCAGGCATGTTGATCTCCCAGATCCGCCTGCGCTGGTGGTGGAAATCGCGGCGAGACAAGGTGCCCAACCAGCCTTGATGCGAGCAGACATCTTGCTCTCCCGGGAGCGGCTTTGCCGAGACAACGTGACCCATCCCACATAAAACGAGGCGCCTACAGGCGCCTCGTTTTATTGCCACTGGTTGCCACATGGCTAACGCACGCAGGAACAGAAACTGACATCGTCCTGCACGGGATCATCGCTCATGCTGTGATAAAGCTCGAAACAGGGGCCATTGCCAAACTCCAGCCCGGCAGCAACGATGTCGCCGATATGTTCCTGCCAACGCGGCCCATACTGACTGCGGTCGGTAATTAGATAACGGGACTGGGCGTAACGACCGGCGGGGATAAGCTGGATCTCGACCGCCCCCATCCCCGCCGTACCCGCTGGCACAGTCACACCTATGTCAGTGCGACACTGGGCTGGCGGGGTCACCTCGGGGTTATCGTGATAGATGAAAATCCACTCTCCCTGCGCCAGACCCCGCGCACTCGCCCACTGATGCAGTTGACCGCAGACCGGTTCATATCCCTCGCCATAGGGGCCGGTGACACGAATATAAGCCAGGCTGCGGGCGTCCATCTCGACAGTTTTCATGGTATTGCTCCTTGCTGATGAATGACCTTCAGCATAAGGGGACGAGCCCTCCCATGCGTGTCCATCCTTGCTCTCCAGGTGTCCATTCTTGCGCTTGTCGCGACGAAACTCGCCAGGGGGGCAACCGTAATGGCGGCGAAATGCCTTGGCAAACGCCTGTGAGCTGGCAAAGCCCGCCCCCAGCGCAATGGCCGTGACGCTGGCGTCTGTGTAGCAAAGCTGCCAGGCCGCTCGCTGCATCCGCAGCCGCCGACACATCTCCCCGGGCGTCTCCCCTGCCACGGCCGTGAACACCCGGTGAAAATGGTAGAGGGAGAGGCAGGCACGGCTCGCCAGCGCCTCGATGGAGAGATCCGGATCCCGCTCCAGCGCCCGCAGCACAGGGATGAGACGGCGGCGGTAGTCGATCACGGGCGGATCCTCGCCATGTAGATCGCATCCACATAGCGCCCCTGCCGGAAAGCGAAATCGCGGGCCCGCCCCTCCGGGGTAAAGCCGAACTTGCGATAGAGCGCCTGCGCGGCTTCATTATCGGGATAGACGGTCAGCTCAATCCGGTGCAGGTTGAGCCAGTTATCGGCCAGATCCAGTGCCGCAGCCATCAGTGCGGAGCCAACCCCCTTGCCCGCCCAGTCATCCCGCACCCCCATGCCAATAC
>NZ_CAWNYS010000041.1:0-434 GCF_963878295.1 Aeromonas sp. HMWF014
CAAATCAACCATCAAGCCACAACTGCCCCAGCCCCAAGTGACCGTTACACCCGGCGCTTTCTGACAGGCAGACCAAGGGGGCTCAGTTTGTTGATTGCACCAACATACGCCATCACTTCCTCTACCTGACCGTTGCTGATTTTCCCTGCCAGCAACTGTTTAAGCCGACACATTGCCGTTCCCGCGAGCGACGCTGATCCCCCGACATCTTCTTCCGGTGCGCCAGCTCTTCCTTGCGCATCACCAGCACCGCCTCATTTCTTGGGTGCCCCTTTTTTTCCATAGCCCTGCATTCTTGCGAGGCGGGATATAGGCTGTCGCCCCTTTGTGCACTATCTGCTGATGGTTGGCTTTGCTGTCAGAGGCGCCATCTGCATAAACACGCCCCAGCTTGCGACGCAGGGGGTTGAGCAATGTCGGCAGCACCTCAGCGT
>NZ_CAWNYS010000041.1:444-2528 GCF_963878295.1 Aeromonas sp. HMWF014
TCGGGTCCACCGCCAGATGTAACTTGCGCCAGACTCGCCGCTTTTCTGTGCCGTGTTTTCTGACTTTCCACTCGCCTTCGCCAAATACTTTCAGGCCAGTTGAGTCGATAACCAGGTCGGTGATGCGCCCCTTTGAGGGCTGGCGATAGGCCACCTTCACTGTGCGGGCCCGCTTGCTGACACAACTGTAATCGGGGGCGCACAGCGGTACGTTCATCAGCTCGAACAGGGAGTCAAGTTGCCCCTGAGTGGCTCGCAAAGTCAGGCTGAACATCCCCTTGCGCATCAAGAAGGTGCAGATGGTCTGGTCGGTGTAAAGCGCTGCGGCCCCGTCGCCCGTGATGGTCTTGGTGAAACCAGTTATCCATGGCATCTGCATCAACCCAGAAGGTGAGAGAGCCACGGTCAATCAGAGACTTGTTGTCTTGAGGCCAGTTGGTGATGGGGTGAAGCGACTTGCCCATGATGCAGACTTGAAGTGAATGGTGGTGATCAGATCACCGCGTCCTCAGTTAGTTTCATTCAAGCTGCATCGATTTGGGCAACAGCGCCCTCTGTTGACTCTTCTCAAAAAAGACTCGATTCAGTCTAAATTCAGCTTGGCATGACTAGGTTGAAGGTTGGACCGCTACCCCCTAGATACGGAGTCCCCGATGAAATATCGCATTATACGTCTGGATGAGCTGATGGCTAACGATGTCTTTCGCATAGAAGCCGCTCTTCGCCATGCACGCTTTGACCCTCCTCGTGGCATGAGCGAGGCTAGTGTGCGGCGGGGGCTCGAGTCTGGAGAGCTGCTCCTGTTGGCAGAATCGCCCCATATCGCCCTGCTTAAACTGGGAGCACAAGGGGAATGGCTGATAAGCGATAGCGCGGTGCCACTGGTGAGCCAGGAGTTGCAGGCGCGGGTATTGGGCAGAGTGGGGGCGAGACACGGCACTGGGGGCACAGGCTTTGGTGCCGCGATGGTGCCGACACAGGGAGGTAGCACTGTCAGGGATGTAGTGCAGGAGCCGTACCAGTACCCAACAGAGGTGGTGACGCCAGACCACCAACCCCGCGAGGCGTTCCATTATGAGGTTCAGGTGGCCTGCCCACCGGCCACCCTGCAGCGTTTCATCGGCACCCATTTTGTATTGGCCACGACTGCGCAAGAACGAGAAGTGACCTTGATGCCGTGCCCCGTTCGATCTGGGACGCGCTGTGAAGCCACCACCCGAACCAATCCCCCCCGACACTTGCGGGTCATGAAAGGAGGGCGATGTTACGAGGGGCTGAGCATCGCTGATGTGGCGCCACAATCGCACCATGGGGTCGTGAGAGAGCGCTATCTGGCGGTCATGCCCACAGTGCAGGTCGGCCAACGGCTAGCCTTTCCTACTCGCGGTTATTACTACCACTTCGTCGGTGGGTGCTTGGCCCAGGAGTATGAGATCCCCTCGGACCCGGCGTTTACGTTTGCGTTTGCGCGTACCCACAGCACAGCGGGGCGCCTTGCCGACGGTCGTGACGAGGGGCTCCAGTCCGCCCTGCTTGTTTTCGACCAAGTTCATGGGGCCGCACCGGGTGAGCAGCATTTGGCCTACTGCCCACAGCGCCTTAGTCAGGACGAGCTCGATGCTATCTCCCCCGAGTGGTTACAGGCTCATGCCCTGCGCCTCGATTTGGCAGCCCTGCACCGAGCCATCCGCGAAAGCAGCGAAGGGGCAAATACCATCAGAAATTCCCTACCAGTGCGAGCGCCCGCCGAGATAAACACACCAGCCAATAGCCACTACGCCTGGCGTGAGGCGCACCTCGACAGTGGCCAGCGCTATGTTGCCATTGGTATCGAACGGCTCCTTGACAAGCATCTCCCCCTGGTCAATTTGGGGCAGGCACCTTCTCTTGTGGCTTATGTGATCAACACCATACTGCCTTATGGGGAGCTGGCGCGGCTGCCCGAGGTGGTGGCAGCGATGACGCAAGGGTTGGAGAAGAGCTATCTGGAGCGGGTGGCAATCGTGCTGGGCGTCAACGGGAAGGCGGCGGCCGACGAGGCAGTTCGGACAGCCGTGGCAGAGGCCTGCGGGGAGCTGGTGAAC
>NZ_CAWNYS010000042.1:0-5082 GCF_963878295.1 Aeromonas sp. HMWF014
ATCCTGCGCCATGGCGAGGTTAGCGAGCTCCTCGGCCTCGGCCAGCGTGTCGCACAGGGGTTTGTCGACAAAGGTGGGGATCCCCGCGCGCAGGCTCTGCTCGGCAAGCTCGCGATGCACCGCAGTGGCAGCGTGGATCATCACGGCATCGGGGCGACTGGCCAGCAGCGCATTAACATCGGTGTACGACTCGGGGATCCGGTACTGGCGAGACAGCTTGTCCAGCACCTCTGGGCTTCGGGTGCAGAGCAGCGGGGTGACCCGCTCGTCGCTGGCAATCAGCGGCAGATAAGCCTTCTGGGCGATATCGCCGAGGCCAATCAGGGCAATGCGCATGGGTACTCCTTGTCACTCGATCAGTGGATAACCGGCTAAGTGCCCGCACCATCTCAGGATTTCCCCCGCAGATCCAGCCTTGCCCTTACCACGCTGCTGACGCTGGCCTTTCTCTGCAAACGGCGGCTTTATCTGGGCGCAAGGGCGCTGACCGACTTAATCACCCCGGCCATCCACTCGATGGCCAGATTGCCCTGACTTTTGCGGTGTCTGCCGATCACCACCTCGAATGGCTGTGGCGCCCCGGCCATCGCCACGGTGCGAAAATCCCCGAGGGCAGCGATGGCCGACGGAATGCAGGCTGCCACGTCATTGACCGACATAAAGGCTTGCAGCGAGGTGTAACAGGGGAGCGTCGCCACCGCCGCGCTGGCGACCTGCTGCGGGCTCATCTGCCCTTCGAAGTTGCCAACGCTGTTGGCGAACTGCACAAAGGGGATGGCCGCCATATCCTGCGGCTGGGCATTATCCCGAAGATATCGGGAGTCCTGGCGCAGCACGCAGCAGTAGTGATCCCGGCGCAGGGTGGTGCGCAGCAACCCCGGGTCGATATAGGCATCAAAGCCAATCACCAGATCAATTTCGCCGCTGGCCAGCGCGTCCAGATGCAGCTCGGCCTGAAAGTCCACCACATCGAGCCGGATGGAGGGTGCCAGGCGTCGCAGGGCGCTCGCCAGCCTTGGGATAATGGCGAGCTGGGCATACTCGTTGGCCATCACCCTGAAGGTGCGCTGGCTGCTGGCCGGAACGAAGGGGGCGGCCACAAAGACCCCGTCGATATCGACCAGGATCTGCTCAAACTTGTCGGCCAGCTCGCAGGCGTAGTCAGTCGGCTGCAAGCCGGCGCTCTGGCGGATAAACAGCTCGGCGGGAAAGGCGTCGCGCAGCTTTTTCAGATGGCTGCTCACCCCCTGCTGGGAGATCTCCAGCAGCTCGGCCACCCGCGACACACTCTTGTGTCTGACCAGCAGCACCAGCACCCGCATCTGCCTGATATCGATCTTCTCCACCCTCACCCCACCAACTTAAGTTGTATCACATACAAATTACCCATGATTTACATTGTATCATTGACTCTCTAACCTTGCAGCTCTTCCAGCAAAGCGAGGTTAACGATGAAAACTGTCATTCTGATTGGTGCTCAGGGGAAAATGGGGCAAGCCGCCCTTAGTGGTCTGGGCAAGCACAACGTCATCACCGCCAGCCGCTCCGGTGAGGGGTGTGATTTTCAGGTGGATATCACCAGCAGGGAGTCTATTGAGCGGCTCTACCAAAACGTCGGCACCTTCGATGCGGTGGTCAATACCGCCGGCTATTGCGAATACGCCCCCTTTGGCGAGATGAGCGACGAGCAGTGGCAAACCACCATCCAGAGCAAGCTGATGGGCCAGATCAATCTGGTCAATGTCGGCCTCAGCTACATCAACCAGGGCGGCTCCTTCACCCTGATCTCCGGCATCCTCAATATCAAGCCGATCCCGCTGGCCATTGCCGATGCCACCACCAGCGGCGCCATCGATACCTTTGTCCAGTGCGTGGCCCACGAGCTGCCCCGTGGCATTCGCATCAATGTGGTCAACCCGACCGTACTGGAAGAGGCGTGGGACATATATGGCGAGATGATGCCCGGCTTCCAGCCGGTGCCGGGCGCCCTGGTCGGCAAGGCGTTTGAGCGCTCCGTCGACGGCTTTATTAGCGGTCAGGTGCTCTATGTCGATGCCTGATCCCGCTCAGCCGTGATCCCTTTGCCTGTTGTCATACCCTGTCGATGATTTTCCTCTTCCCCGAAAGCGCCCTGCTCTCGGGGCTTTTTGTATTGAGGCCGCTCATCCCCGCCAGCACTGAGTCGTATCGTCAGCAGATGGAACAACCATTCGTAATCGGCCGGTTTGGTGATTTGGTGCAAAAAATGATGAATTTCTGATGGTTACCTCCATTTTATGCTCGCTGGGCCGGCTTCGTTTGGCTTACCATGGCCATCCAGAACCTGTTGAACTGTGATGGGTTGCTGCCAACGCGGGTCAAGGGAGCATATTGGAAGCTGTCATCCACGGGCGGTAGCGTGAGATTTGGTAGCATTACGCCTTACCCAGAAAGGTGGGTGTCCCAGATTTCCCCTACCCAGAAAGGTGGGTGTCCCAGATTTCCCCGGATGGTTACCTCCATTTTATGCTCGCTGGCACAGCTTCGTTTGACTTACCATTGCCATCTAGAACCTGTTGAACTGCGATGGGTTGCTGCCAGCGCGGGTCAATGGAGCATATTGGAGGCTGTCATCCACGGGCGGTAGCGTGGGATTCAGTAGCATTACGCCTTACCCAGAAAGGTGGGCAGAAAGGTGGGTGTCCCAGATTTCCGAGAGTGGAAATTGGGACACTCACCTTTTGGTGCAAGCCACTATCAGGCTGCTTGCAGGCACAATAAGGGTGAATGCATTCGAACTGATACCTGCAAAAGTCGGCTAGTGGGAGAGATTTTCAGGTTTAGAAAGCAACAGCCCCTGCACAGCCATCCACTGAACTATGTGCAATACCCGGAGCTATCGAGAGGGTGGACGCAAATCAATCAGAGCTGTGGTTGATGGCATCGCCGCTGGCCACAGTGGCGGGCAAACTGCTGGCAATGATCTCTGTCTCCCACCACTCTGATCCCTTGTCGCCTAAACAGCGTCACCTGTTTCAACCAGCGGGCGCCATCAAGACCCAGCCGTTCCAGGATGGGTCCAAGACGGGCCGGAATATGACCCCGCTTGTCGGGCCGAATAGCACGACCCGTCCAATCAACCAGCATCAGGTAATCGGTGAAGGCATAGGGCAACTCTTCAGGCTTCCCTTGGCTGGCAAACGGCAGCAAAAGTGGTAGCAAAACCTCAGGAGTAGCAGGTTCCTCAAGGCGCTGTTTGATACTGGTGTAGTCGCTCTGCTCCGGCCGGTCGGTCAACGCAGCTCGTATCGGATTGAGGTCAACATACGCCATACAGGCCAGCAAGGCTGATTCGGTGAGCAAAGCCTGACTCTTGAAGCGGCCCTCCCAGAAATGGCCCTTGCAACCATCTTCCTGATTGGCCTGACGGGCCAGACTTTCATTGAGTAGCCGAATAAACCAGCTGATGGAGTGAAGCCGCTCCCGCCATTGGGCAAGCAATTGCTGCACGACCGCCAGTTCAGGCTCGATCAGCGTCTCCCCCTGATACCAGCGTCGTACCAACAGCGGCCACTGGAAAAGAGCCGCCCAGCGCTCAGCCACCTCCCGTTCACTCCAGTTGGCCGCCGTATCGGGCTCCACCTTGAGCACAAGATGATAGTGATTGCTCATCACCGCATAGGCACAAACACCGATAGCAAACAGCCGTGACAGTTGCCCCAACTTGTCGACCACCCACTGGCGCCGATGTTCGTAACTCTGGCCAGAATGGGCATCGTCACCACACAGGAAGGCTCGCCGCACACAGCGGCTCACCACGTGGTAGTAAGGCGTATCCTGCAAGCTGATTTGACGTGAACGGGCAATGGTCATGGCGCATCCCTCAACGGTGACCTCTTAAGTCAAGAACAGCACTACGCCACTGTCAAAAAGGTGGGTGTCCCAGATTCCCCAGATTCCGTTTCCTCAGAAAGGTGGGTGTCCCAGATTTTCTTGGAAGCTGTAATCCACGGGCGGTAGTGTGAGATTTGGTGACGTTACGCCTCACACAAAAAGGTGGGTGTCCCTGATTTCCGCCTGATTTCCGTTGAACTGCGATGGGTTGCTGCTATCGCGGGTCAGGGGAGCATATTGGAAGCTGTAATCCACGGGCGGTAGCGTGGGATTTGGTGGCATTACGCCCCATACAGAAAGGTGGGTGTCCCAGATTTTTGATTAGCAATAAACACGAGATAAATTTCACCATGTTAACACTAGAGGCGTATGAATGAATTTTTTTGAAATTGATAAAAATTTAGATGCAGAACGTCTGCATTCAAAATTTAATGCTCTGAACGACCAACATGAGTACGCTGGAGCTAAAGAAGTGATTTCTTCTTGGGGAAGAGATTTTTTTGACCGCGATAATAAAGCTAAGAAAGAATTTCAAACAACCTTTCATTCTACATTTTGGGAACTTTATCTTCATTTCGCACTGAAGGAGATGAACTTCAAAATTAGTGAAAAACACAATAGACCAGATTTTATCGTTGAAACGCCTACAGAGATATACATTGAAGCTGTAGTTTCAGAGATTAAAAAAGATGGTACTCCTGAGAAACTACGTTCCATAGAAGATGTTGCAGCCAACTTGAGACCGATTAAAACCAAGGATGAGTTCTCAGAAATTATAGATGAGGCAATATCACGGCACTCTAATTCTATAATATCAAAGCTTAATAAATATACTGGATACCAAGATAAAGATGGCAAATCAATAAAAGGATATATTGAGTGTGACTGGGTATCACCTAAAGTCCCATATATAATTGCACTATCATCTCATGACCAGATTGCATATGGTAGAGAGTTTATTTATTCAATGTTTGCTTTGCTATATGGATACTATTACGACCCAGAAAAAGGAACATATATCAACAGAGCAACAATTAAAAAACCAGGTACTGACTCGAACCTAAACCTTGGCATTTTCTTAAATGATTCATTCAAGGAGATTTCAGCGATTTTATTTTGCAATACACTCACGCTGGGGAAATTAGCCTCGCTTCACAAATCAGAGAACAATAATTTTGATACAGTCATAAATATTAGATACTTGCAAGA
>NZ_CAWNYS010000043.1:0-1148 GCF_963878295.1 Aeromonas sp. HMWF014
ATTGCCGCTGGTGCTGGTGGAGGGGCAGGTGGTGTTGACCGGCCGCTACCCGAGCCGCAGCGAGCTGGCCCGCTATGGGGGTCTGCCCGTGCCGCAGGCGGCGATCAAGGGGATCGTCAAGGGTGATTGCTGCTCCGGCAGCGGTTGCTGCTGATCCCCTGAGTCAACCCAGATCGCCCAGCCGGGCTAGCCACTCTGTCGACAGGAGTTCGTCATGTTTCAGTTTCTGACCGATCCGCCCCCCTTTCTCTTTTTCACCGGCAAGGGCGGGGTGGGCAAGACCTCGCTGGCCTGCGCCAGTGCGGTGGCCCTCTGTGATGTCGGCAAGCGGGTGCTGCTGGTGAGTACCGATCCCGCCTCCAACGTGGGGCAGGTGTTTGCCACCGAGATTGGCAATCGCGTCACCGCCATCGCCGCTGTGCCCGGCTTGTCGGCGCTGGAGATAGATCCCCCTGCGGCGGCCAAGGCTTATCGGGAGCGGATCGTCGGGCCGGTGCGGGGCAAGTTGCCTGAGAGCGTGGTGCGCAGCATAGAAGAGCAGCTCTCCGGCGCTTGCACCACTGAAATTGCCGCCTTTGACGAGTTCACCGCCCTGCTCACTGACCAGGGGCTGCGCTCGGAATATGATCATATCGTGTTCGATACCGCCCCCACCGGCCACACCATCCGGTTGCTGCAACTGCCGGGGGCCTGGAGCGAATTTCTCGAGCAGGGCAAGGGGGATGCCTCCTGCCTTGGTCCGCTGGCGGGGCTGGCTAAGCAGCGCAGCCAGTATGCCGAGGCGGTTGCCGCATTGGCAGACGGGAAACAGACCCGACTGGTCTTGGTGGCCCGCGCCCAACACTCAACCCTGCGCGAAGTGGCCCGCACTCACGAGGAGCTGGCCGCCATCGGTTTGTTAAACCAGCAGTTGGTGATCAATGGCCTCTTTCCCGAGGACGCCATTGCCGGTGACTCGCTCGCCTTGGCCCTCTGGCAGCGTGAGCAACAGGCCCTTGCCCAGATGCCGCAGGGGATCAAGGGGCTGGCGCAGGATCATATCCCGTTGCTGGCTACCAATCTGGTGGGGGTCGAGAGCCTGCGCCAACTGCTGCAACAAGCGGCGATGGCCGAGCTATCCCCTGTTGCACCATCCTGTATCCAGCCTG
>NZ_CAWNYS010000044.1:0-3531 GCF_963878295.1 Aeromonas sp. HMWF014
ATGAGGCGCTGGGGCGCCCCATGCAACACGTAATTGGGACATAGCCTTTAAAAAGGTCGATGGTTCAGGCTCCGACGGCTATCTGGATCCCGATGCACCTCCAACCTTTTTTACCGATCTGGTCAAGAGCTTTGATACCGATGGCAATGGCGAACTCAGCAGTGAAGAGATACAGGCGGCCCTGCAAAACAGCAGCAATGCAGACCAACTTCACAAGCTTATCGTCAAGCACCCCAGCGAATGGTATGAAAAATCGTCAGCCAGTAGTTATCAATGGCTGGATAAATTGATGACCAAGATTGGCTTGCCTGATTTTGACAAGTTGGTGGATCACGAAAAGCAGCGTATTGATAAGCTGGAGTGGATGCAGAGTGCTGCCAAGTTAAAACTGGAGAAAGAAGTTTGGCATATTTATCCAATAGGCATGATGGGGTTGGCGGCCGAGTCGAGCTCTGATGATGAAATGGATAAAAAGTGGCTCACCGTACCCAAAGGACAGCTCACATTTGATGCTGAAGGGAACGATGTTGATACGAGTATATACTTCTCGAGAAAGCCGCATATACCAATGCAAAGAGATGGTACTGTCATTGGTCAATCAGGAGTCACCTATGGGCGAGGTTTAGACGTTGGTCAGCAAACACAGCAGTTTGTTTCAAATTTGTTGTCGGCGATCAGTGAAAATGCAAGGCCATTATCTGATGAAATGTCTTCTTGGCTCATAGTTGGTTCCGGTAAAAAACGCGATTTAGCTAAAGAACACCTTGCTTTGCTTAATGATACCGTTCCTATTGATGAGCAAATACTAACCAGAAAGCAACAACACTTTTTATTTTTATCTGTATATGCTGATCGTGAAAACACAACCAAGCGAACAATAGAGGCTGCTCGAGGTTCTCGTCACGTTCTTGCACCACCAGGTAAAATTATATGGGGTCAATTACCTACAGATGTACAAGAAGTTTTGGTAGATTTAACATTTAGAGGGGATAACCATTCGAAATCAAGAGACTCTATTATTCCAGCTTTGGTTGAGGGGTTAGAGTCTAGTAACTATAGTGCGTTTAAAAATTTGATGAGTGATAGAACTGTTTGGATTGATGTATTTAGTGTCCCCCGAGAAAGATTTAATGCGAGGTCATCATGGGTAAAATAATATTTTTATTGTCAATATGCATTTCCTTTTCTGCTATTTCTCAAGAGTGTTCTGATAAAAAAACAGAGGCGGAAATGTATCAGTGTATATCTGATCTTTATGAAAAATCAGACGTAGAACTAAATTCTGTTTATAAAAAGAAGATGGTGGAATTAGATTCTATCAATATTCATGGCGAAGGTGCAGACATCAAGCCAGTGTCATTTTTTCTTAAGAAAAATCAGCAGGCATGGATAAAAATGCGAGATACTGACTGTGATTTGGAAACATACGAGTCAATGACTGGCTCTGGCTACGCAACTATCTATAAGAGTTGTCTATTGAAAAAGACAAATGAAAGAGTTAAGTTTTTAAATTCACAGTTTTACTGAGCTAGTACAACAATTGCTGGGCGGATTCCTGTAACGTAATCTTCCCAGCCCTATTGAAAGAGCGTATATCAAATCTGGGACACCCACCATTTTGACAGGGGCGTAGCGATCTGCTTGGCTTAAGTGACAGCGCACAGGGAGCTTGCCATGACCATCGCCCGTTCACGTCAAATCAGTTTGCAGGATACGCCCTACTACCACGTGGTCAGTCGCTGCGTGCTGCGGGCTTTTTTGTGCGGGGAAGATACTCACTCGGGGGCGGATATGGGACATATAAAGTTCAGTATAGGAAACTTATGCTGGCCTACTCATTGGATAAAAATGCTGCACTAAAAGCAGCATCTTGGGGGAAGTTCCAAATATTAGGTTCCAACCACTTGAGTTCTGGATATAAAGATGTAAATGAATTCGTTAGTTCGCTCAGTAGTTCAGAAAAAAACCATCTTAAAGCTTTTGTTGATTTTATAAAAGCTGACAATAGATTGCTCAAAGCTATTCGAGCAAAGGATTGGTTAGCATTTGCACTGGTGTACAATGGTCCTAGGCAGAAAGGATATGATAAAAGAATGAAGGATAATTACAATGCACTCTAATATTTATATTTTCATGTTGCTTTATTTAATTTCGGCTTCTTCGTATAGCAGCGAAAACGTGTATTTTTCTTGTGAGACTGATAAAGGTGACGTTAAATTATTCGTTGATGGTAATATATTGAATTATGAATTCTCGAAAGGTGATAAGACAGAGCTTTCTTATCACTCATTGGGAGATGGTTTTAGTGGATTCAGTCATAATTATTACTATAGATACCAGACTGAATATGGAATGGTTTCTTTCAGTAAAGGGAAATACAAGTATTCGATTTTTAGTAACTACGAAGAAAATGAAGAAATGTCAGGTGTAATAGTAACTATATCCGAAAAGGAATATAACATCCCTTGCAGAAAAACAATTGCAAACAAACTTGTGGATCTTATCCCTTTACTACAATGTGATAAAGAAGATGCATTGGGATGCTATCCTGAAAGATAATATCTTTAATGTTGTTTCTGGTAAGATGTACAGATCTAGTTATCACCTGACACCGGCCTAAAACTGGTGTCATTGTTAATGAAGTGTTAGGAGCTTCTGGGATACTCACCACGTTTACACCAGTCGCTTATCAGCGCTGAGCAGTCTGGTCACTATCTTCTTTGCAACCACAACAAGTGGCATGGCGGCATTCATATTAGCGACAAGAGTGCCCCTTGGTGCAAGGATAAGTACCCCGTCAGAGCCATTGCAGATGGCAAGGTGGTGGCATTCCGGATGATGAAGGATTACCTGACCTCTGAATTTCAGGGGGAGTCCTTACGTTATTCAAACTGCTTCTGCTTGGTACAGCACGAATATTGTGAGATCAATGCAGAAACTAAAGCGAAAAACGAGTTCACCTTTTATTCGCTCTATATGCACCTGCTGCCTTGGGATAAGTACCAAAGCGCCGAGAAACTGGTGCTAAAAAAAATCTGGGACACCCACCTTTTTGAGCTAGGCGTTGTGTGGCCTGTTATCACCGCAGTCGCTTTTTAAAGATCAGGGATGACAGCTGGGGGAGGCAATCCCCCCAGCGAGATGGCCTCCCTCGATGCCTTTATCGAGAAGATCAACAGTCTCAAGAGCGGCACTTTCCTGATTGGTCGCAACCGCATCTGGCACGGTGGCATCCACCTCAGTGAGAAAGGGGGCTGGCACCCGAGCGGCGCTGTACGCGCCATTGCGGACGGGGAAATCGTGGCCTACCGACTGGCGACCAAACCAGCCAAGGCGACCCGTAGCGCCGAAGAGGGCAAGCCAGAGGGAAAGATTGACTTGTATACCTCCCCTTCGTTTTGTCTGGTACGTCATCGCTACGAGGCCGGTGAGCAGAGCAAGAATCAGCTGACCTTCTACAGCCTCTACATGCACATCGCGGGTGAGAACACCTACAGCAGCCCAGAGGCGGCGCGAGTGACCGTCAAGGGC
>NZ_CAWNYS010000045.1:0-619 GCF_963878295.1 Aeromonas sp. HMWF014
CGTCAGGGTGACCCGCTGGCGCCGCACGACAAGCCGAATAACCCGCCCCACCCGCGCAGCATTGCCGGTGGTGTGGGGTCTGTGTTGGTTAATGGCAAGCCTATCTGGCAGAGACCGCCATGTTGCGGTTCAAGCAGTTGATGAAGGGCAAAATCAGTCTGCGAACATACAACTGTCAGGTAGGGGAAGTGATGGCGTATGTTGGTGCAATAAACAAACTGAACACCCTTGGTCTGTCCATAAGAAAGTCCCGAGTTTAGCAGTCACCTGGGGCTGGGGAAGTCATGACTTTCTGGCTGATTTGGGCAACAACGCCGTACTCAGCATATATTGGTCGCCGCTGTGTGCATGGACCCAATGTATATTCCAACGTATCCCCCTGTCTGCCCCATGGCGATGGGGGTTATTTTTATGGGCGATTCAATGGTGGCGAGGGATCAGCCCTATCAAGTGTTGCAGGCTCTTCTGACGGGGATGGCGGCGGGTGGCGAGGCTGATGCGGGTGGTGAGCGGTTCCTCGGCGATGGGGTGATAGCTGACGCCGTGAGGATGCAGTTCGCTCACCGAACGGGGGATGATGGCGACCCCGAAACCGGCCTGCACCATGCCGACGGTGGAG